>CACYDY010000148.1 GCA_902773245.1 uncultured Ruminococcus sp. | reverse complement strand
TTTATCAAAAAATTCAAGTGATCTGTCGGCATGAGCCTGAGCCTTGAGCTGCTTATCCCGTATTTTCTCGCCAAGAGGCGGAAGTATGCCGATATTTGCGCCCATTGGCTGAAAATTATCAACCGTTTCATCGCTTATATAATTAGCAAGAGCGCCTATCATTGTGTAATCGGGAAGTTCAAATCTTTCCTTGCCCAAAAAAGTTCTTGCCGCATTTATTCCGGCAAGAAGTCCGCTTGCTCCCGACTCCATGTATCCCTCAACACCGGTTATCTGACCTGCAAAAAATATATTCGGATTTTCTCTCAAAGAAAAAACATTCGTCAAAAGCTTCGGTGAATTTATGAAAGTATTTCTGTGCATAACTCCGTATCTCACGAACTCGGCATTTTTCAGCGCCGGTATTAATCCGAAAACTCGTTTTTGCTCGCCGAATTTCAGGTTTGTCTGAAAACCTACCAGGTTATACATGGTTCCTTCCGAATTTTCTTTTCTAAGCTGCAAAACAGCCCACGGTCTGCGGTCGGTTCTCGGATCTCTGAGTCCCACAGGCTTCATCGGTCCGAAGCGTATGGTATCGCTTCCTCGCTGAGCCATCACCTCAATGGGCATACAGCCCTCATAGACCTTGGGATTTTGCACGTCAACTCCGTGAAGCGGCGTCCTTTCGGCATTTACAAGCTCATGACTGAATATCTCGTATTCCTCTTTGTTCATCGGACAATTGACGTAATCGTTCCCGTCGCCTTTTCCGTATCTTGAAGCCTTGAAAGCGTTGTTCATATCTATGCTATCGGCTGTCACTATCGGCGCTGCTGCGTCAAAAAAGCTCAGAGCGCCTGCGAATCGCTTTTTGATATTATCAGCCAAAGCATCGCTTGTCAACGGTCCCGTAGCAATGATGACTATTCCTCCTTCGGGAATATCATTTATTTCTTGTTCGATAATTTCTATATTCGGGTGTGATTTTATTTTTTCCGTAACCATTTTGGAAAACAGACTTCTGTCGACTGCAAGCGCACCACCTGCCGCAACCGAGCATTTGTCCGCACATTCCATTAAAAGCGAATCAAGTCGCCGCATTTCCTCTTTAAGAAGTCCTGCCGCGCTGTTGACTCTTCCGGCTTTAAAGGAGTTTGAGCATACAAGCTCCGCATACATATCCGTATGGTGAGCCGGCGTTTTCTTATGGGGCTTCATCTCGTAAAGCTCTGTTTTAATTCCACGCTGCGCAAGCTGCCATGCCGCCTCGCAGCCGGCAAGCCCTGCGCCTATCACTTTTACTTTCATACTCTCTCTCCCTGATTATCCTATTTTCAACCAAATCCGATCTTTAAGCGTCGATTACTTCTCCTGATCCTCTCCGGAAACCTCACGTTCATATCCGCAGCCTTCTGCATTGCAGAATATCTTTGGTTTTTTTCCGTCTTTTTTAAACAGCATTTCTCCGCACTGAGGGCACTTCTCCGAAAGCGGCATACTCCATGAAGCGAACGTACAATTCGGATAGTTTCCGCAGCCGTAGAAAGGCTTTCCACGCTTTGTTTTTCTAATAAGAATATCGCCGCCGCATTTCGGGCAGTCGACTCCAAGCTTGTTCACAACCTTCTTGACGGTTTTGCACTCCGGATAGCCCGAACAGGCAAGGAATCTTCCGTATCGGCCGTACTTGAAAACCATAGGCTTTCCGCAGTTTTCGCAGATTTCGTCTGTCTGGTCTTCTTTCAGTGTAATTTTTTGGTCTTTCATATCCTCTTTTGCTTTTTTGAGGGTGTCTTCAAAATCACCGTAAAATCCGCTCAGAAGATCGACCCACGCTTCTTTTCCGTGTTCGACCTCATCAAGCTCGGATTCCATTTGAGCCGTAAATTTAACATTAACGATCTTCGGAAAACGCGCTTTCATCAGATCGGTAATAGCTTCTCCAAGCTCTGTCGGAAACAAGGTTTTGTTCTGACGCCGAACATAATCACGGCTTACTATTGTAGTAATGGTAGCGGAATATGTCGACGGTCTGCCGATTCCGTTTTCTTCAAGAGCCTTTATGAGTGAAGCTTCGGTAAAGCGTGCCGGCGGCTGTGTAAAGTGCTGATTGGGAATTATTTCCTTAACTCTTACCGGCAAACCCGATTCGAGCGGCGGCAGCTGAGATTCCTTTTCCTCTTCGGTATCCCTGCCCTCAACGTAGAGTACGGTAAAGCCGTCAAAATCCACAATATAGCCGCTTGCTTTAAATGTGTAGCCGTTTGCTTCGATATCCGCCTGTGTGGTTTTATGAATACACTCAGCCATCTGCGACGCTATAAATCTCTCCCAGATAAGCTTGTACAGCTTATACTGATCACTCGACAGACTTGATTTTATTTTATCGGGCTCAAGGCCGATCATAGTCGGACGAATCGCCTCATGACCGTCCTGAGCGTTGTTTCTTGATTTAAATTCTCTCGGCTTTTTCGGAAGATATTTATCGCCCCAGCGGTTTAAAATATAATCCTTTGCGTCCGCCTTTGCTTCGTTGGAAATTCTGAGAGAATCGGTTCTCATGTATGTGATAAGACCCGTTGCGCCGATACCGTCTATCGAAACGCCCTCATAAAGCTCCTGAGCGACTTTCATAGTCCGCTTTGACTGAAAGCCAAGCTTTCTCGAAGCGTCCTGCTGAAGAGTCGATGTTATAAACGGCGGAGCCGGCTGTCTTCTGCGAGTTCCGTGCTTTACCTTCGTTACGGAAAACTCTGCGCCCTCAAGATCGGAAAGAACCTTTTTAGCCTGCTCTTCGTTTTCTATTTTTATTTTTTCTTCGTTATAAAGCGCAAGCGACGCAGAAAATGACTTTCGTCCGCCTTTTGGAATAAATTTTCCGTCAATGCTCCAATATTCCTCGGGTACAAATTTTCTTATTTCATTTTCTCTGTCGACAATTATTCTGAGCGCTACAGACTGAACTCGCCCTGCGGAAAGTCCTCTTCTGATTTTTTGAGAAATAAACGGACTGAGCTTATAGCCTACGAGTCTGTCCAAAATGCGTCTTGCCTGCTGCGCGTTAACAAGATCGATATCTATTGAACGAGGATTTGCCATTCCGCTTTGAACTCCTGTTTTTGTGATCTCGTTAAATTCAACTCTGTTTTTGCTGTCAAGCGGCAGCTTCAAAATATACGCCAAATGCCACGATATCGCCTCTCCCTCACGATCGGGGTCGGTTGCGAGATAAACGTTGTCGCACTTTTTTACGGCAGCCTTCAGCTCTTTTATAAGCTCTTCCTTATCTTTCATAACCTCGTACTTAGGTTCGAAATTATTCTTCACATCAACGCTCAAACGCTTCGCCGGCAGATCTCTGACGTGCCCTTTTGACGCAAGAACTTCATAGCCGCTGCCAAGATACTTTTGTATCGTATGAGCTTTTGACGGCGACTCAACTATTACTAAATCAGACATAAATAACCTCCACCACTAAGGTCAATTTCTTTTCTTTAAAAAACATATATACCCGAAAGCGTTAAGATTTAACACTTTTCTTTCTCAAACCGGCAATTCGCAAGCTCTTGCCTGTTTGAGTTTTAAACGAAAGTGATTATTTTTATAGTGATTTGATTTACCTCTTTACAGATAGTTTATTTAGTTTCGCTGAGGGAAATTTATCGATCTTTCCAATTTGTTCCGTCAGCAACTCCCTAAAGGGATTTGCTTCGCCGTCACCGGCTCTGCCTTTGGAAACCGCACATGCAAGGCGGAAATGCCCTTGGGGCACTTTTGAAAAAGTTTGATCAAAACTTTAAAATGATAAATCTTTTAGATTTCGAGTATAAACACTGCTTTCAAATCTGTGCAGTTTACTATTTATTATATACTGCCAAATCGCAAAGTCAACACAAGAATTAGAAATTTAACAAAAATTAACATCATTATGCTCACTTTCAAAAAAAAGCAGTCAAAACTTACAATCATACAACACCCGGTAAAATCTTCCTTCAAGCGATTTCAGATAACCGCCCATCTCCAGCATCGTTATGGCAGACTGTACTTTATTAACGGAGAGCTGCGTTTTTTGGATAATTTTATCAATATGAATTATCTCGGAATCAAATGCTGAAAGGATCTTTTTTTCCGTATCGGAAAGCCGCTGCGCCTGTTCGTAAGTCAGCTTCGGCAAAGGCTGTTTCTTTTCGGATATTCCGGCGGCGCTTTGACGCATTGGCGCAAAGTCATCATTCGGAACACTTCTTTTATCAAAATTCTTATTTTGGTTTTTCGGCGCAATATGTTCGTCTGAAATCCGCAAATCATCATCATTTTTCCGATTCGGCAGATAATCGTTTTTGTAGTAACCGAGAATATCGCCGACCCCGGTAACAAGAAACGCACCCTTTTTTATCAGATTGTTTGTGCCTATTGAAACCTCACTGTTAATATTGCCCGGAACGGCAAAAACAGGACGATTTTGATTTTTTGCAATATTTGAAGTAATCAGCGAACCGCTTCGCAGACCCGCTTCAACAACTATCACGCCTTTTGACAAACCGCTGATTATTCTGTTTCGAATCGGGAACGTATGCCTTGCGCCCGGCATGAGGGGCGGAAATTCCGAGATCACTGCGCCGCTGTCAAGTATCCGTTTTTTTGTGTTCGGATAATTTTTCATAAAATCACGCAAAACACCCACTCCAAGAACACAAACGGTTTTTCCTCCCGAAGTGACGGCGCCCTGATGGGAAAAAGTATCGATCCCGGCAGCTCCGCCGCTTACTATTGTGTAGCCGTTCTTTGCCAATTCCGAGGACAGCTGCAAAGCCGTTTCCTTCCCGTATGGGGTAGGATTTCGTGTTCCGACCATTGCAATCGCTTTTTTGTTTGTAACAGCCCTTTTGTCGCCGAGAACATACAAAACCGTCGGAGGAGCTTCAATTTCCAAAAGCTGCGAAGGATAGTCCACATCGCCTATGGAAACGACTTCAACACCGTTTTTACTGCAAGTCGACAGAATACTTACAACGCTTTCCATGGAAAGATCTTTAAGCGCCTCGGCTTCCCTTTTGGAAAAAGACGAACACTTGAGTTTTTCGTTTAATGCCGCGCGATAAAAGTCCTCCGCAAAAGTATATTTTTTCAAAATATCTTTAATTCTTTTGCTGTTATACCCTATAGTCTGCTGTATCCAGATCCAATAATAAGTCTGGTTATTCATAAATATCACCAATACAATAAAATAATAAAACTCATAATACAGCAGCCAACAAAAACCGATTCGAATGCATAATCTATCTGTGTCGCCCGCTATAATTCCAATACCGATTTTTTTGGAAATAAAACGCTGTCTTGCCTGAAACCGGCAACGCCGGACGAAAATCGGTCGGGAAGCCCCGACAGGCATAACGCACACCGACTTTTTGGGTTAGGTAACTTTACCGCCTGCGTCAAAATTTGTCCCTAATAAGAGGTCAACAAACCTTCGGGACAGAGGAAACAAAACCTACAAATTCGTCATATTTATTTCCAAAATAAAATTATAGTATACTACTACAATATCATTAAAATCACATATTGTCAAATTATTTTAATTGTTTTTTGCTAAAAATATTCGGTTCGATCTATAAATCAACAATAAACCGCCATGCATAAAATTACTGTTTTACAAATTCCCACATCAATATAGCTGCCGCAGCCGCCGCATTAAGCGATTCTGCCCTGCCTGCCATAGGAATTTTCACTCTTTTTGAACAAGCCGCAAGAACCTCGTCGCTAATCCCGCTGCCTTCGTTGCCTATTATCATAACACCGCCGTTAAATTTAACCTCGGTAATATCCTGCGCGTCCCTGGGAGTAGAACCGTAAGCTTGTATTCCCAAATCATTAAGACTTCGGATATATGCGGCTAAATCATCGGCTATCATCACAGGCAGACGAAATACTGCGCCCATGCTCCCTCTTACAACCTTCGGAGAATAAAAATCGCAGCAATTTTTCGACATTATAACGCCGTCAAACCCCAAAGCCTCACAGGTTCTCAGCACAGTACCGACGTTCGATGGATCCCGTACATTATCAAGAGCAATATAACGTCCACCGTTATTAATTTTATACGGTTTTTTACATTTGTCAAGCATATTAAAAACGCAAAAAAAGCCCTGAGGCGATTTTGTGTCGCTGATCTTCTCGAAAACCTGCTGCGACACCTCGCATATTTTTTTTGAATCGGAAGCGATTTTTTCATAATCGCCGCTGTATTTTTCCTTTGCATTTGTCGTAAAGAAAAACAGCTCGGGTCTGAATCCCGATTCCACGCCGTCACGGCACAAACGAACGCCCTCAGCTGTAAAAAGCCGGCTTTCGGTTCGGCGTTTTGAGCTTTTAACAAGCTTTACAGTATTTTTAATCAATTCATTGTCTTTGCTGGTGATCATAGTTTTAAACTCCGGAATTTGTTTCAATAACATTTATTTTTAACTTCAACGGTCTATCCTCGGCGCTTTTTCTGAGCTGATATCCGCCGAATCCTATTTTTCCGTCTTTCATGACATAAACCGTAACTTTATCGTTTTTCAAAACCTCGGATATATCATTCAGAAATCTGTCGCTTGGAACGACCAGCGTTTCGTTATTTTCATTTTTATACTCAACCTGAAAGTTCCACAGTATTTCGTCAAAAACGTCATTCATATAAGAAACATGACGGATCCTCTTTTCGATCCCGACAATTCTGCCCTCGATCTTCACGGCATTTTTGCGAAGAGCTTTCTTATGTTTTAAAAATTTTCTTCTTTCTTTTTTGTCATAATATCCCGCAATTGCAGCTGCGGCAGCGCTCAGCGCAAAAGCCATGCCTGCCGAACAAAAAAATTTCACGCTCAAAGCCGAAGCTCCTCCGGCAAAAGCGGACAAAACTGCCATAAAAATCGCAATCAGGCTGCCGAATCCCACAATGCCAAAAACCGCGCTCAAAATCCTCAGGAGCGGATTTGAATACTCACAATCTTTTTCATCGGCTTTCACAAGCTCAAACTGTTCGTTGTCTTTCATTCAAAAACCTCATTTTAAAAACAGCACCCAAGGTGTCTTACCTCGGGTGCTTTGAAAATACCGTCAGTCATCACAAACCCGATGAGGGCAATAAGTGACATCGATACAATTATTAAAATCAAAGAGCCTTCTTAGCCTTTTCAACAAGCGCTGTGAAAGCAGCCGGATCTGCGATTGCAATTTCGGAAAGCATCTTACGGTTGAGTGTAATGCCTGCCTTCTTAAGACCGTTCATAAATGTTGAATAATTTGTGCCGTTGAGCTTGCAAGCTGCATTGATACGAGCAATCCAAAGCTTGCGGAAATCTCTCTTTCTCTGCTTACGGCCGATGAAAGCATAGTTTCCGGACTTGTTGACAGCCTGCTTAGCCATCTTAAAGTGCTTACTCTTGGAACCCCAATAGCCCTTAGCAAGCTTTAAAACCTTTTTTCTTCTTTTGCGAGTCATCATCGCACCCTTAACACGTGCCATTTATATTACCTCCGTTGTGGTCAAATCTCTTGATAAAAACTTCCTGTATATAAGTAAGATTACTTGTAGGGGATAAGTCTTTTTACCTGTGCTACATTTGTTACGTCAGCAACAGTAGACTTTCTGAGACCTCTCTTACGCTTTGTGGTCTTTTTGTTAAGGATGTGCCTTTTGTTTGCGTGGGCACGGATTACCTTACCATTCTTTGAAAGTTTAAAACGCTTTTTTGCGCCGCTGTGTGTCTTGATCTTTGGCATAATTTTATCCTCCTTGGTTTCACTTTGTCGGCTTCGGAGCAAGGAACATGAGCATATTACGTCCTTCGAGCTTTGGCTGTCTTTCAACTATTGCTGTTTCTGCGCAAGCCTGTGAAAATCTGTTCATGATCTCCGTTCCGAGTTCGGGATGTCCCATCTCTCTTCCGCGGAATCTTATTGAAACTTTAACCTTGTCGCCTTTTGAAAGAAATTTCAGCGCATGGTTGAGCTTGGTATTAAAATCATGAGTGTCGATATTCAGCGAAAGTCTGACTTCCTTGGTATCAACAATTTTCTGATTCTTTCTTTTTTCTTTTTCTCGTCTTGCCTGTTCGAAACGGTATTTTCCGTAGTCCATTATCTTGCATACAGGCGGCTTTGCGTTTGGTGATATCATCACCAGATCAAGATTTTTTTCTATCGCAAGCTTTAACGCCTGTGACGATGACATAAGCCCCAACTGTGAGCCGTCCGAGCCAATGACTCTCAGCTCTTTTTCTCGAATTTCCTCATTAATGAGAAGTTCCTTGTTGCTAATTGTTAAGCACCTCCAACCGAAATATCAATAAAAAACG
>CACYDY010000147.1 GCA_902773245.1 uncultured Ruminococcus sp. | reverse complement strand
TCGCTGCCGATATCGTCACCGGCGAAATGTATCGCCCTGTTGTTTGGTTCTGTCACAAAATCCGTCATGGCGGCGTATTTGATAATTTCATCTCTCAGGTCGTTTGAGCGGTCATATTTTTGAATTTCGTCAAGGGAGTTATCGTTGAATGTCCAGGCATAGCAGAAGCTGATGTGGTTGTCCGACAGCTTGTCAAAGCCTTCGGGCGTTACCAACGCAACCGTGAAGGTTTGAACATTGAACATCAGGCTTGTGTTTTCTTCAAAAAGCGACGTGTAGTCCGAAAGCGCAACGGTGCCGGTAACCTTGAAGCTGTGACCTTCGAGATCAATGCTGTCGCCGATATTAATGGAGTGGTTCTTTGCGAAAAGTCTGTCGATGGTTATTTCGTCGGATTTTTCTGCGATTTTTCCGTCCATAAGGCAGGTGAGGTTTACTTTATCTCTGTTTTTGTAAACGCGATACGTGTATTTTCCCTGTTCGATATCTTTGTAGAAAAGCTCATGCACCGCAACGTCCATGCTTTCGATCCTGTCAGGCAGATCGCCGGTCATTTTCTCTTCCAGGGCGAAGTGGCCGTCTTCGATGTTTCTTACGTCAAAGCTGTTGTCAAATTCATATGCCAAACTGTGCGTTGCAACTACAAATCCCGAAACAAATCCTATGGTGATAACCATGAAAAGGAAGATCACAATATATTTTCCGGCTTCTTTTTTCAATTCTCTCGGAAGCCTTTTGATAAGAGGATTTTTCATTAATAGTTCCTCCTTACCATTCAAGATCGGCGGCAGCGGTCTTTTTGTCGTTTGTGTATTCTTTGCGGACTGCTCCGTCACGCAGCTTGATGACCTTGTCTGCCATCAGCTTTATTGCGTCGTTGTGAGTTACGATGATGATAGTGTTTCCGAATTTTTTGTTTACTCTTTCGATCAGCTGCAAAATATCCTTTGATGTTTGATAGTCCAAAGCGCCGGTCGGTTCGTCGCAAAGAAGTATATCGGGGTTTTTGATAATTGCTCTTCCGATTGCGGTTCTTTGCTGCTGACCGCCCGAAAGCTGATTTGGCATTTTGTCTTTGTGTTCCCAAAGCCCTATGGTTTTCAGAAGATCTTCAAGCTCAAGCGGATTATCACTCAGATATGCGCCGACTTCAATGTTTTCTTTGACGGTAAGATTCGGTATAAGATTGTAGGATTGAAAAACATACCCCAAGTGCTTTCTGCGGTAAAGCGAGAGCTTTTTTTCGTTCATATTTTCGGTTTTTTCTCCGTTAATGCTGATGCAGCCCTCGTCGGCGTTGTCTATACCGCCGATAATGTTCAGCAGCGTGGATTTTCCCGAACCCGACGGCCCCAGAAGCACGCAGATCTGACCTTTTTCAATGCCGAATCCGATTCCCTTGAGCACTTCGGTTTTTGTTTCGCCTTCGCCGTAGAATTTGTGAAGATTTTCAATTTCAAGATACATTAAACTCTCTCCTTTCGAAAAGTAAAAAAATATATTTACACTATTAAATTAGTTATAGCTAATTTAATCTTATTCTAACACCGCAAAACGAATTAGTCAACGATTACTCAAAAAACAAATAAATAATCTATGTTATCGCTAAAAAAGGACTTTTACAAAAAATAAAATTATAAAAAATATGTTGAATTTTTGCCTGATATTATATATAATTATACTGTAAGTTTACATAGCTTTCTGGCAGTGATCTTGCGCAGGGAAGGCTTTTCTTTCCCGAAAAAACGATACATGAGGGGTATTATGACAAGAAAACCGTTAATAACTTTTTTTGCCGTTATTTCGGCGGCAGCGCTGATAATGATGACTTCCTGCGGTTTGGTCGACAAGATCAGGGGAGATATCTTTGAGGGTGTCAAATTCGACGATGACACCAACTACACCGAGGTAAAAAAATCTGAAAGTGTGAACAGCGCTTATTACACCGCAAACGAAAAAATCACATTCGGATACGACAATCTGCTGACAGACAGTCAGCGAAGCTGCTACAGCAGCATTGAGAGCGCCGTTTACAGAATTTCCGACACAAAAGACGAAAACGGATTTTATCCTGTCGGAAAGGTTACCATAGAGGACAAAAGCTTTACCGAAAAGGATATGGATATCAGCATAAAGGCTTACACGATGGATCACCCCGAAGCGTTCTGGCTGACGAACCGTTATTCCTACGGTTCAATGGGCGATAGGGCGATCATTCAGATGTATTCCTACGTTAATGCGGCAGAGTGTGAAAACCGCATTAACACCCTGAACGAAGCTGTAAACGATATTATGACAAAAATTCCCGAGGGACTGACACAATATCATCTCGAAAAATATATTCACAATACCGTCATTGATAACTGTTCGTATGCCGCCGGTGTTGAATCGGCTGATGACGGCTGGGAAGAGTTTACCGTATACGGCGCTTTGATAAATTCAAGAGCAGTCTGTGAGGGATATGCGCACAGTATGTGTATGCTTCTGAACAAGGTCGGAATTGACTGTTACTATGCAAACGGCTACGGCGAGAACAATCCGCATATGTGGAATGTAGTAAAGATAGACGACCGCTGGTATCATCTTGATGCGACGTGGGACGACAACGAAAATGCATACTTTAATTTTTTCAATCTGAATGACTCTCAGATACAGAAGGATCACATTATTTCACCCTTGCTCGGCGAGATCAAGGATAACGAAGCATTGGACGATGTGTATAATTTATTCCTGCCCGAGTGCAGCAGCGACAATGCAAATTATTTTGTTGTGGAGTCGACATATATCGTGGATTTTGAGGAATCACGGGAGATCATGGTTCATGATCTGATAGCGGCAGCGGAAAACAAAGACGATAAGTTTACAATAATGATTGACCCGTCAATGGATTTTGACACGTCGCTTGACGAACTGTTCAACGAAGAGCCTTATTATATGTTTGACTATATCACCAGGGCAAACGAATCGCTTGATTCAAATCACACAATAAACGACAGAAATGTATCTATTATTATTCTTGAGAATTTTAACAGCGTCGTCGTAAAGCTTGAATATAAATAATTATAAAAACTATACTTGGGAAAAGACATTAATTCCCAAGTATTTTTTTATTTATGAGATAATATTCCACCATGTAAAGAATTAATAATTACAACAATTAAATAAATTATAAAAAAATTTTACTTTTAACAAATAATGTGTTTCTTTTTTGTTTTAAATATGTTATTATTATAACAAGAATAAAATTATTTAATCGTTTAGGGGGTTAAGGATTGGGAGAAGAAAGTTTTTTTAACGCTTTGTTCCATATAATGTGGAAGATGGAAACTGATATTTTTTCCGAAGAAGAAAAAACTCTTGCCTTGCTTGCCGATTTAGTCCCGAAATGTAAAAAACAGCGAAAAAGGCTCGAAGCGATGTATGAATATTCGATCATGGATTTGATTGAAAGCGCCGTTGCCGACTCCGACAATTACGAGCTTAATTTGAAAAGAGCGGTCAGAACGGCTGTCAAGGAAATGAACCTCAGTGTTGAAAAAGCAATGTTTTCGGTGAATCAGATCATCGGATTGTGGGGCGGCGATCTGCCCGAGCTTTTGGAATACTATGAGGACGAGTTATTGGACGACGAAGCCGATGACGATACAGAGCTTGGGGACTCGGACGATGAAAACGAAAATGCAGAGGATGGTGAAGAAAATATGATGTTCTTACAAGACACAGTCACGGAAGAACCGACAGAAGAAAAAACCGAACCCGAAGAAAACACTGCCGAGGAGAACAGCGGGGAAGCTCCGCCCGAACCGGAGGAATCCGGCGAGCCAAAGGAATCTGTTGTAAAAAAGCTTGTACATTTTTGGTGCGAGAGCGATTTTGAAGAAGGCAGACCGTTCATGTACACCTGTCCGATCGGCTGGGTATTAATGCTGCTGTGCTGTGCGCCGGGGTTTTTCATGATCTACGATATTCAGTTCGGCGACAAATTTGTGATCCCGACCTTTGCTTTTATTTTTGCAGTCTTAACGAGCAAAAGATCGTATCGTTTTGAAAGCACGGGCAGATTCAGCATTCTGATATGCTTTTTCTACATTGCCGCAATGGTGAGGGCATTGTGGCTGGGAGTTGGGAGCGTTTCGTTCGGCTGTGTTCCGATCGTGCTTGCCGCATTGATAGTTTTCAACAGCGGAAGAGTTGGTTCGATGTTTGACGGATCAAAAATGAAGCCGTTTTTGTCTTATTTTTTGATAATATTATTCTCAGGCGTGATCACGGCAGGAGTCTATGCAGCGCAAAATGTTAATCCGGGTGGGTGAAATCTATGAGTGAAAAAAGAAAGCAGATTTTTAGAGAAGGGCTTTTTGTGGTTCCTTTCATGATCATCGTGACCGCCGTTTCGCTGATCATGATGTTCCTGGTCGGAAGAACTCCCGCCGATGTGGTGGGGAGCGTCAACAGAAACATCAAGTCGGATCAATCTATGAACATCGCTTCCTACACACAAATTAACAAACCAAAATATACGCTTTATTACTACTACGGCGACGACAGCTCAAGCGTGAAATTCGCAGAGTTTGAATATAACGCAAAGGGTGACAATCCGCTGAGCAGTCTGACTCTTTTTGAAGCCCGTGACGGATTTGACGCGGGACACTACAAAATCGAATGGCTTCACGCCGAGGAGTACGTAACGTATGCAACTCTTGACAACGAAAACGAAACGGAAAACTATCCGGCTGAGGAAGTCCCTTTGATGTACAACATTATCAAATCTTATTCGTGGCAGAATCAGCTTGAAAGCTTCGGTGTGGAATACGAGCCGTCAAAAGGCTACAAGCTGCTTGGATTTGTAAGTCTGTATACATGGGATTCCGAGAACCGAAGGAATATTCTGTGGGGGATAGGAGGAAACCCGCTGGTGTTTTATTCGTATTTGGGCAGCGGCTCCTCTGAGTATAAAAAAGTGTCGTTCACAAAGTGGCAGTAATCATTTAACCACTATCTACAGCTTAAGATTAGAGTGAATGTATGCAGGGTTCGGGGCGTCAGCCCCGATAGGTGGCGGGCGAAGCCCGCCGCCCTTTAGCCCCCTTTCCCTCGAGGGAAAGGGGGTTGGGGGTATGGGTGACGTCAATAAATGTTAAATAAAACCAATGTCTTGGGTCGACGGGAACAAATCCTTAAGTTTTAGATAGTGTATCTAAAACTATTGATTTTTTCTTTGGTTTTCTTTAAAAAGAGTATCAACTTATAACTTTAAGAATCCTAATCTTTAAATTGTGAACAGTGAATATAAGATCAGAAAAAGTTTTCTTTGGAGGTGAGTGTGTGGAGGAGTTTCAGTATGACAATACAAATGAAGATTACATAGAAGTGTCCGACAGCAG
>CACYDY010000146.1 GCA_902773245.1 uncultured Ruminococcus sp. | reverse complement strand
TTTTTGAAGGTAACAGTTCCGCCAAGCGAAATACTCATTCTGCCGTTTCTGAAAACCTCTTTAAGCATTTCTTTTGAACCGCTGTAACAGTGCAAAAGGCCAAAGGGCTGATATTTTTTCAAGTAATCGAGCGTGTCGCCGTGAGCTTCTCTGTCGTGAATAATTATCGGCAGTTTTGTGTCGGCTGCCAGCACAAGCTGCTTTTCAAAAAAAATATTCTGTTCCTTTTTGGGAATATCCCAATAATAGTCCAGTCCTGTTTCCCCTATTGCAACGACCTTTTTGTCTGACAGCAGTTCCCCGATCCGGTCAACATACTTATCAGCGTTATCTATATCCAACTCGGGAACACTTTCGGGGTGTATACCCACAGCCGCATAAAAATAACTGTATTTTTTTGAATATTCAATTGCTTTCAGCGATGTTTCAAGATCCACACCATTATTCACAACAGCAAAGACGCCTTTGTCGGGCAGGCTTTTTATAACCTCGTCACGGTCGGCGTCAAATTTCTCGTCATCATAGTGTGCGTGGGAATCAAAAATCAATCTTTCCATTATTTACACCTGTTTCCATTGTATTAACTAAAATAAATATTTAATAAAACCACAGCTATAACTCAATAGTCCAACGGGTTCACCCTCGTTTTGAAAAAAGCGACAGTTTTTCACTGCCGCTTTTACAATTATTAATAATCAAACGCTCAAAAAGAATTATTCCTCTTCTTCGTAGTCATAGTCATACTCATCGTCGTAGTAGCCGTCGTCGTAATTTTCATCATAGTTCTCGTCATCGTTGCCGGTTTCGTTTCCGCCTTCACGATCTTCCCAATACTCGTCGTCGTCCCAGTGAGGATCGAGACCCTCTGCCGAATCGGTATCGGAATCGCTGTCGGAAGAGATCTTTTTGTCGCTGTCCGAAGATTTATTGTCATTGGTTTTGCTGTCAGCTTTCGAGTTGTCGGTATCGGTATCCTTGCCGCTGTTCGGAAGCACAACATCGTTAACACCGAGAGCCTTCACTGCCTCCAGGAACTGAGGATCGAGTGAAATATCAAGCGTTGACGAATCATAAGCTTTCTGATCGGAAACACTCAGCTCAACAACTTTTGTCGGCACCACACCGGTCGTCGAATAAGTCTGCTGTCCTTTGGTTACATAATAAAGATTAGGAATAAGAATATAGTCGCCGTTTGAAAGCTGTTTTGCTTCGGTCTGAGCGCAGTCGCCCTTAGTGGTTGTACCCACAATAACAGCCTTTCCGTAAGCGTTGAGAGTTGACGCAAAGATCTCAGCCACACCCGCAGTGTTTCCGTTGACAAGCACTGCGATGTCATAATCAACGGCATTCTGATCGGAGGTGTAAAGCGTAGTTCTGTTGCCTGCTTTGTCAACACCTGCGATAGTTTCGCCCTCGGGCAAAAGAATATCAAGGATCTGAGCGGCTGCTGCAATATCGCCCGATGAGCAGTTTCTCAAATCGAGAACAAGCATATTCACTTTTGAAGTCGGCGAGTTGCTGAAATCATTGAGAGCATTCGAGAAAGATGTCTTTGTTGTGTTGGAAAATCCCAAAAACTGAATATATCCGATACCCTTTCCGAAATTATTGTAAATAATAGTTTCACCCTGGGTCGTTTTGTTGTAATTGGCATATTCGTTTGAAGTAAGATATTTCACCGAGCTGTCGCCAAGTCCCTCAACATAGCCTTTAAACATACCCGTCTGCAGATCGGCTTCGTTGATAGTACCCAGGTAATTATCCTTGATAACCTTTTCTATCTCTTCAAGCTGGGCGTTCCCCGTACTGCCTGCGGTAGTTTCCGTAATTGTTTTAACCTTACTTCCTGCGACCAAATAGCCGACTGCAAACGCAATGGCTGCCGCAACAAGAACGCACGTCAAAGCAAAACCAAACGTTGTCTTTTTTTTCATCATCTGTAAAAGTCACTCCTCATTTTACCACTCCGAACCCAAGAGTCGGAGCTTCCGTCTTTTCCGAAACACATTGTGAATTTTTGAAAACCGAGCTTACGCTGTCCCTACGCCCTGCCGGCATTTTAAAAAAGCCGAACAAAGCTTTAATAAGCTTCGCTGTTTTTATTGTTGATAATCAAAATCAAACACTAAGTGTCTTTTTGCGCATTTAACAGATCAAAAAAACAGATCCTACATACAAAACTTATTTTATACCATAAGAGTTAGTATTGTCAAGCAAATATTCAAATAATCTTAATTTTTTACAAAAATCACAAATATGAAGCTGTCACATATTGGGATATTCAGTCATAGGATTATACTTTTCACCGTTGAGTCTTGTTTCAAAATGAAGGTGCGGGCCTGTTGACCAGCCTGTTGAACCGACATATCCGATAACCTGTCCTTTTTGAACATAGTCACCGGACGTGACCGTCAGCGATGTCATATGTCCGTACAAGGTAGCTTTGCCGCCGCCGTGGTCGATCATTATATAGTTGCCGTAACCTCCGCCGCAGCCGCAGCTTCCGTCTTTGCCGTAATTGTGTGTACAGTCTGAGTTTGAAAGAACTACCGTACCGGATTCTGCCGCAACTATTTCGGCATTCATAATAGACCCGTCCGAAATATCTATCGCGCCGTGGTTGTAAGTAGTTCTGTCCTCATTCCAAACGGACGACAGCGTGTAGTGACCGGGAACAGGCCACACATAGCCGCTTGGCTGCTGTGGGGTCGGCTCGGGTTCCGGCTCGGGTTCGGGTTCCGGCTCGGGCTTTGAAGATTCGATAGCCGAGCTTGGTTCGGGCTGTGAGGACGATTCGGGCTCTTGTGAGGACACGGCATAAGACTGCGTGCGCTCTTCTTCGGAAGCGGCTGCGCTGCTTGTATTCGGCTTTGACGCAGTTCTTGAAGTCGTTGTGTCGGACGAAGAGGTCTGCCTGCTCTCGTTTTTCGAGGACGACTCGACGGCAGTACCCGTGTCTTTCGACGAATTGTTTGCGGATTCATTCGCTTTTTCGATAGCTTTTCTGCTTTCGTTCAGTCGGGACTGAGCTTCCTTGGCTATCTGCGCAGCTTTTTCCTGAGCAGCCTTGTCGGCGTAGTAAGCATTGATCTGATCTTCGATCTGCTTTCTTTCTTCATTTGCGTCGTCAAGATGATCCTGCGCTCCGGCATTGTCGGCATAAAGACCGTCCAAAAGCTTTTCGTTTTCGTCAACCAGCTTTTGCATTTCGGTTTGTCTTTTCGAAAGCTTTTCCTGTTCGGTCTGGAGCGACGCTTTTTTCTCGTCCAAAGCCTTTTTCTGCATATTGATAACATCAATGTCGTCTTTCAGACGATCTATCATCTTCTTGTCGGAGTTTGACATATATGAAACAAGCTCCACCTTGTCCAGAAAGTCCTCAAAGGTTTTTGCTCCGAGAATTATTTCAAGCGACGTCGTTTCGCCCGACATATAAATAACCTTGACTCGCTGCTTGAGCATATCTATTCTTCCGGCAATTTTACTTTTGGACGTGTCTATTTCACCCTGCATCTGTGTTATTTCGGTGTTCAGATCGGATATTTCCTCTCTTCCCGAAACGATCTGTTCATTGAGAACAGTTATTTTTTCGATCAGAGCCTTTTTATATTCTTCCTTTTGAGCAATATCACTTGCTGTTTTTTCGATAACGGATTGATATTCCTGAGCTTTTTTGTCAAGCTCTTTCTGTTTCTTTTCATACTCGCTGAGGGTATCGGCGGAGCTAATCAACGCCGACACACCCCCTATCAGAGCAAGCGTCAAACAGCCGGCTGTTATTTTTAAAAACAAATTATTACCAACCAAGGATCTCTCCTCCCTCCATTTTGAGGTATCTTCCGATCGAAATAGCTGCGCCCAGCGCACCGACGAACATTCCCATAAGAACGAATGCCACCGACATTTCAAGCGCTACACGGGAATACGGTATCTCCGAAAAGGGAATTATGAACTGCACGGCAACCACAAGCCCCTCATACAAAAACGCAATTATACCCGAAGATATTAAACCCGAAATAACACCAAGCACAATTCCCTCAATTATAAACGGGATCCTGACGAACCAGTCGGTTGCGCCGACCGATTTCATAATACTGATCTCAAATCTTCTTGAATACATTGTCATTCTGATGGAATTGCTTATAATAAACAGCGAAATAAGTCCAAGTATAATTATCAGCCAGATACCGATTTGAGTCACAAGCTCATTCAGGCTGGTCAGCTTTCCTGCGACTTCGCTTCTGTCGCTTATTTTATAAACGCCGTCAACCTGTTTGATATTCTCAACGGTATCCTGATACTGCGAAATATCGATCATTGTAACGTGGAATGCGTGCGGAAGGGGATTGTCATCTCCCTGAAGCTCGGAAAAAAGAGAACCCAGCTCGTCCTTCAGGTCTGCGATAGCCTGATCCTTTGAGTAGAACTGACAATCGGAAATATTGTCAAGCTTTCTTATTTCGGGCGCTATCATCATGACGGCTTCAAGCTCTTTTACGTCGTCGTCCAGGAACACCGTGACCTGATTTTCCTTTCCGATCGAATCGACAACGCTTGTAACGTTCATTGACAGAAGCACCGCTGCGCCCGTTATTATCAAACAAGAAACCAGAACGCCTATTGAAGCCAGCGACATCATTCGGTTGTTCCATACGTTTCTTACGCCTTCTTTAAAAAGATATCCCATTCCTCTCATTCTTCCTCGTCCTCCCCCTGAACCAAAGCCGCAAGTGTTTCTTTGCTTAGTTCGGCAGCAGAAACATCGGAGATCTCATGGGCTATTTCCTCGGGTATCTCTGCAAGATCTTCCTGAGAAATTTCTATCGGAACATGAGCTTTTTCTGACGCAGCTCCGGAATCGGATACAACACGTCCTCCGTTTATTTCGATGACCCTGTTTTTGAATTTATGGACAAGCTCGTGTTCGTGTGTAACAACAATTATGGTGGTTCCCTGCTTGTTTATTTCGTTAAGAAGCTCGATTATCTCGAACGACATTTCGGGGTCAATGTTGCCCGTAGGTTCGTCTGCAATGATGAGCGACGGGTTGTTAACCAAAGCCCTTGCAAGGCTTACTCTCTGCTGTTCGCCGCCCGAAAGCTCCGCCGGTCTGCATTTTGCCTTGTCCTTAAGCCCTACCAGACCCAAAATATAAAGAACTCTCTTTTTGACTGCTCTCGGTCTTGCACCGATAACACGCATCGCAAAAGCAACGTTGTCAAACACAGTCATTTTATCTATCAGTCTGAAATCCTGAAAAACTATACCCATAGTTCTTCTGAGATACGGAACCTTGCGTCTTTTCATTGTAGTCGTGTTGACGCCGCCCACTATTATCTCGCCTGAGGTCGGCTGTTCTTCTTTCATAATAAGCTTCAAAAACGTACTCTTTCCTGCGCCCGAAGCTCCCACTATAAAAACAAATTCGCCTTTTTCAATGCTGATGTTAACATCACTGAGCGCATGAGTACCGTTCGGATAAGTTTTTGAAACGTTCTTAAATTGAATCATAAGCATTTGCCTTTCTTTGATAACATGAGGGCACCTCTAAAAGCCCCTGCCGCCCATATGAACGGCATTGGGTTTTGAGAACTGCCCATAAAAAGCACAGAATGCAAAGGGAATGTAATATGAAAAGATGGTGACAACGCACTTCCGTATTACACTCCCTGTTGTTTTAACCGTTAGGAACTGTGAAGAAATAAATTTTCAATTTATGTTTAGGATAATTTGTTCTGAACAAGGCAAATTTTCGCAGGAATACTGACGTACCCCAAGGGCACTTCCTTCGGGCGTATTTCAAGAAAATTTAA
>CACYDY010000145.1 GCA_902773245.1 uncultured Ruminococcus sp. | reverse complement strand
ACAAAAGCTTATATCTCTTTGAACATGGATTTAAAATCAGATCGATAAACATCAGTTATTATATTTCAGAAAAATTGGAGGATTAAAAAATGAAAGACACATTAAAGAAATGCGAAGAGCGTATGATGAAGAGAGTTGACCACCTTGAGGTTGAATTTAAGGAAATAAGAGCAGGAAGAGCAAATCCAAATGTTCTCGACAGAATTACCGTTGATTACTATGGTGCGCCTACGGCAATCAATGCTTTGGCAGCAGTTTCGGTTACAGAGGCAAGAACACTCACCATTCAGCCGTGGGACGCTTCTGTGCTGAAAGCTATAGAGAGAGCTATCCAATCGTCTGACATCGGTATTAACCCTCAGAATGACGGCAAGATTATCCGTTTGATTTTCCCGCCGCTCACAGAGGAAAGACGTAAGGAAATTGTTAAGGATATTTCTAAAATGGCAGAGGCAAAAAAGGTTCATATCAGAAATATTCGCCGTGACACGATCGACGATCTCAAAAAGCTTAAGAAAAGCGGAGATATTACCGAGGACGATTTGAAAAACGGTGAGAAGAAAATTCAGGATCTTACCGATAAGTATATTAAGAGTATTGACTCTCTTTGTGACGCAAAGCAGAAGGAAGTTATGTCCATTTGATAAAGGGATAAGATTTTATGGGTATATTTTCTAACAATACGACTGAGAAAAATATTGATATTACAAAAATAAAGCTTCCCGAACATTTGGGTATAATAATGGACGGCAACGGAAGATGGGCAAAAAAGCGCGGATTGCCGAGAAGCGCAGGTCACAGTGCAGGGGCAAAAACGTTCAGAACAATTACCCGCTACTGCAGCGACATCGGAATAAAACACCTGACATTGTATGCTTTTTCAACCGAAAACTGGACACGTCCCCCCGAGGAAGTCAGCGCTTTGATGAAGTATTTCAAGGATTATCTTGAAGAAGCATTGCGTGATTTTTTGGACGATACCGTCAAGATAAAATTTATCGGTGACATTTCGGCATTTCCCGATGAGCTGAGAGAGCTTATGGAAGAAAACGAAAGAGTATCGAAGGATCGCAGCGGAATGGTTCTGAATCTTGCCATGAATTACGGCGGAAGATCGGAAATAGTTTATGCATGCAGAAAAATTGCCAAAATGGCTGCAAACGGTGAGATTTCTCCCGAAAACATAGATGAAAAGCTTATTTCGGACAATATCTATACTGCCGGGCAGCCTGATCCTGATTTTATCATTCGTCCGAGCGGGGAGTACAGAACATCAAACTTTTTACTGTGGCAGTCTGCATATGCAGAGTATTATATTGATGACGTATTGTGGCCTGATTATACAAAGGAGCATTTGAACAAGGCTCTTTTGGAATATTCAAAACGCAACAGAAGATTTGGTGGTGTTTGATCCGATGAAAATTAGATTATTGTCTTCGGCAGTTGGTATTGCTTTGGCGGTGGGACTCATAATTTTGAGCGCATATTTTAGCTTGGTAGCCAATCTGAGCCTGACTGCAATAGCTGTGATGTGCGTTATTGAAGGTCTTTCCGCTAAGGGATTGAATAAAAAGCTGTCTATTTTTATTCCGTGCATTGCTTTTACGGCTTTGTTTTGTGCAGTAGGAGGAACTCTTGCTCATGCGGCTGAGGTGTTCCTTTTCGTAACGGTTATATTTATGGCTATGATAATTAATCATGAAAACCTGAAATTTCCCGATTTGGCTTATGCTTTTACTGTAACGGCTCTGTGTACGTGGGGATTGTGGTCGGTAATTTATACTTTCAACAGTTCCGTGGTCTATATTGATAACAAGGAATATACCGTAACGGGTCTGTTTTATATTGTAACAGCATTGGCAACGCCGTGGCTTGCCGACGGAGGAGCATACTTTGGCGGCAGCTTTTTCGGAAAACGAAAGCTTTGCCCCAAAATCAGTCCCAAAAAGACGGTAGAGGGCGCTGTTTCGGGAGTCTTTATTGGAACGCTTCTCTCGCTGTTGGTTGGCATTATTTTTCAGAGTTTCTTTTTCAAAAACGGAGAAGTCGTGAATTACGTTTACTTAGCCATTTTTGGTTTGATGGGATCTTTGATCTCGATTGTTGGTGATCTGAGCTTTTCTTTGATAAAAAGAAGCGTCGGAATAAAGGACTACGGTTCTCTTATTCCCGGTCACGGCGGAATGCTTGACAGATTTGACAGCGTGATCTTCACTTCGCCGCTTTTGATGATATTTAATATGATTTTACCGATAATTCATAATGCCGGGTGATAAAAATGACTGAAAATATTTCGATTTTGGGTTCGACAGGTTCAATAGGTACTCAGGCGCTGAGTGTTTGCGAAAAGCTGGGTATTAAAGTATCGGCTCTTACCGCAAACGGAAATGTTGAACTTATGGAACAGCAAGTGAGAAAATTCAAACCTAAGCTTGCGGTTATGGGAACACAGGAAAAAGCTGAGGATTTAAAACTGCGGCTCTCGGACACCGATACGAAGGTATCTTTTGGTATTGAGGGATTGTGTGAAGCAGCTTCAATAAACGAAGCCGACACCGTGCTTACCTCAGTAGTTGGAATGGTTGGATTAAAACCTACTCTGACAGCAATTTCTGCAAAGAAAAATATAGCTCTTGCAAACAAAGAAACTCTTGTTACGGGAGGAAGTCTTGTTACAAAAGCAGCAAGGGATAATAATGTTAATATCTATCCCGTAGACAGCGAGCATTCTGCAATATTTCAGTGCTTGCAGGGCTGCCCCGACAAAAAAATGCTGAACAGATTGATACTGACAGCTTCCGGAGGTCCTTTTTTCGGAAAATCATATGATGATTTGAAAAATGTTACCGTAGAACAAGCTTTAAATCATCCGAACTGGAGTATGGGCGCTAAAATCACTGTCGATTCGGCAAGTATGATGAACAAAGGTCTTGAAGTTATTGAAGCGAGATGGCTGTTTGATGTGCCTGTTGAAAAAATAGATGTTGTAGTGCATCGAGAGAGTATAGTTCATTCTATGATCGAGTATAATGATAACTCGGTGATTGCCCAACTCGGTGTGCCCGATATGAAAATACCGATACAGTATGCTTTGACTTATCCTGAGCGCTTCGAATGTGAAGTCGGTAAACTTGATCTGACGAAAATTGCAAAGCTTTCTTTCTATGAACCGGACTACGAAACTTTTAAGTGTTTGAGAGCCTGCAAAAAATCCATGGAATTGGGCGGAACTGCGCCGGTGCTTGCAAACGGCGCAAATGAAGAAGCCGTAAGGCTGTTTTTGGAAAGAAAGATTTCGTTCACCGATATCGGAGATTTGGTATGGGATTCTATGTCGGCTGTCAATATCAAAAGTATTGACAGCTTGCAGGACGTTCTTGACGCCGATGCGGCAGCACGAGAGTTTGTGCGTTCAAGTATTTAATTTGATATTCAGGGCAGCGCCACACAAAGACAGCTTGACGATGTATCTTTGACATTATCTGTGTGAAACGCTGCATTAGGGAAGCACTGATTAAATTCATGAAGGGATCTGATTATATTACTACAATTGCACTAATAATTATAGGTGTACTTATTTTTGAGTTTATAATATTTATACATGAGTTCGGACACTTTATCACAGCAAAAAAGTGTGGTGTTCAGGTCAATGAGTTTGCCCTGGGAATGGGACCCAAAATCATCAAATTTCAAAAAGGCGAAACGCTGTACAGCCTTCGTCTTTTTCCTATCGGCGGTTTCTGCGCTATGGAAGGCGAAAACGAAGAGAGTGACAATGAGAGGGCTTTCGTTAACAAACCTGTTTGGCAAAGAATGATAATAGTTCTTGCGGGAGCTTTCAATAATATAGTGCTTGGACTTATAATGATGATGATACTAATGGGTCAGTCGCCGAGTTTTTCTTCGACGACGGTTTCAAGCTTCGCTCAGGCAGCGTTCACTTCAAAGTCAGGACTTGAAGTGGGTGATAAGCTTCTTGACATTGGCGGTTATAAGATCACCTGTTCAAGAGATATCTCGTTTGCGGTAGCAATGATAGAGCTTCAAAAGGTAGACGGAGAAGATTTTTCCGTCTACAAAGAGGACTGCGGCTTTAAGCTTGTGCGTCAGTATTCGTCGCTGAAAGCAGAGGATTACACCGAAGAGGAGTTATCCGAAATTACCGACGCATTCAATGACGGAATAAATCAGCTTAATTCGGCAGCCGACAAAGAGGAGGCTGATACAATTTGCGAAAAAACCATTGCGGAAGTTAACAAGCTTGCAAAAACTGATTATAAACCGGAAGAACATGAGTATATGGCTGAACGCAAGCGTTTTCGCACCGATGTAAAGGTACAGCGAAACGGTTCCGAGGTTACACTGAGAAATGTTGATTTCTATACCTATCTCGGAGAAAATGACGAACCCGCAGTAGCCCTTGATTTCAGCGTGGAACCGATTGAAAAAAACTTTGCGTCACTGATAACGGAATCATTCAAAAGTACGGTTTCGGTTGTTAAAATGATTTGGAAAAGCCTTTGGGGAATGGTTACGGGACGTTTCGGAATGAACGATATCGCAGGTCCTGTTGGTGCAGCTTCTGTTGTAACTCAGGCGGCGCAGGCAGGTCTTGAGTCAAGCTTTGGCGACGCTGTGAATAATATTGTTTATATGCTGATGATAATTACGGTCAACCTCGGCATTGTGAATCTTTTGCCTCTGCCGGCGCTTGACGGAGGAAGATTCTTCTTTATGCTGATCGAGGTTATTGCAAGACGTCCCGTTCCGCAGAAGTATGAGGCATGGATCCATGCAGCAGGGTTTATTATTTTGCTGGGCTTTATTGCGGTGATAACATTTAATGATATTTTACGAATCGCAACCGGTTCGGGTTTAGGTTCTTAGAGGTGAGAGAATGAGCAGCAAAATTAAGGTAAAAGCAGGAAATGTCGAGATCGGCGGAGGTTCGCCGATAACGGTGCAGTCGATGCTTAATATTCCTTCAACGGACATCGAAAACAGCGTCCGACAGGCAAAGCAGCTTGAAGACGCAGGCTGTCAGATCATCAGAATTGCTGTTCCAAACAAGGAAGCTGTCGGACTTATAGACGCTATTAAGAAAGAAGTGACAGTGCCGCTTGTTGCGGATATACATTTTGATTATCGGCTGGCAATCGAGTCAGTTGCGGCAGGTGTTGACAAGGTTAGAATAAATCCCGGTAATATCGGAAACGATGATCGGGTTCACGCAGTAGTAAAGGCTTGCAATTCCCGAAACATTCCAATCAGGATCGGTGTAAACTCGGGTTCTCTTGAAAAGCATATTCTGGCAAAGTACGGTTCACCTACAGCGGAGGCTTTGTGTGAAAGTGCGTTATATCATGCTTCGCTGTTGGAAAAATTCGATTTTAACAATATCGTTCTTTCGATGAAGTCGTCAACGGTTTCCACTATGGTCAAAGCGTATGAGCTTGCTGCCGAAAAGTGCGATTATCCGCTTCATCTTGGTGTTACCGAGGCGGGAACGGAAAGAATGGGTTTGATAAAATCGGCAGCAGGCATAGGTTCTCTTCTTTTGAAAGGGATAGGGGATACTATACGTGTTTCGCTGACAGACGATCCTGTTAAGGAAGTGTACGCTGCAAAGGACATACTCAAGGCTATTGATATTGACACAAGCGGCGTTAAATTTATTTCATGCCCGACGTGCGGAAGAACGAGAATTGATTTGATCTCTATAGCTACGCAAGCTCAGGAGCTTCTGAGAAAATGTGACAAGAATATAACTGTTGCCGTTATGGGGTGCATAGTAAACGGTCCGGGTGAAGCAAGAGAAGCTGACATTGGCATTGCTGGCGGCGACGGAATGGGTTTGATCTTCAAAAAAGGGGAGATATATAAAAAAGTTCCCGAAGAGGAGCTTTTGTCTGCCCTTATGGAAGAAATAGACAAGATGTGATTATTTGCTCGATAACATTTTACCGTGTTATCGGGCAAAATCTTGACTTATGCCGTTTCTTAATTTGTTAGCTTTTTAATCAAGAAACGGTATTATGGCACTCCGTTAAAAAATCTTCAAGAAAAAATTAAAAAAGGAATGTTGATTTTTGAGTACGATAGGCAGTATTTTTGATCGGTATGTTTCCGAACAGCTGATGGAAAGAGTAAAAACCGGAAAAGTAAACAGTATTAACATTAACAAACAAAACAATTCTATGACTGCGGCGGTAGAGTTCGACAGGCTCGCTGCGCAGTCTGATATTCTGAGTCTGGAAAAAGAGCTTGTGAAAAGTCTTGATTTGTCAAGCGTGAGGATAAATACCTCGTTTCCGTCAAATTTGTTTTCGGCTGATTATTTTCAGGAAATAGTTGTCCATTTAAAACGTGACAACGCAACTCTTAACGGCACCTTTAAAGATGCGCAGGCTAAAATTCAAGACGATAAGTTTATTATCACTCTTTATCACGGAGGAGAAGCCGTGATAAAAGGTCAAAATGCAGCCGCACTGATATCAAATTCCATTTATGATATGTTTGGAGTAAGATATAAAGTTGAATTTTCCGGCGTTACCGTTATGAGTGTTGACAATGAAGACTATGTTGAAATGCAGCATAATATTGAAGAACAAAAGATTCGCTCCGATAACAGCGAAAAGCTTGAGCGTCATGAGGATATTATGAATTCTGCGCAAGAACGCAGCCAAAAGATTGCAAAGGCTGCGCCCGAGATAGAGATCAGAGAGGGTGACTCATTGCACCCTGTGCTTGCAGATAAGACTGCAAAGCCGCTTTTTGGCAGAGCCATAACAAAAGTGACTACAATTCCTATCAATACCGTTTCGGCAGAAACCGGAAGTACAATGATCTGGGGAGATGTTTTTTCTATTGACCTTCGCACCACAAGAGATGGGAAAAAATATATCATATCCATACTTATAACGGATTACACAGGTTCTATGACCGTTAAAATCATAGAGAACATTGACAAATGTAAACCGATAGAGCTTTTAAAAGCCGGCAATACAATAATTGTTCGCGGAGATATTCAATATGACAGATACGATAACGAAATTGTAATGCATGCCAACAGTATATCTACCGGAGAAAAGGTAAAAATAGTAGATAATGCACCCGTAAAACGCTGTGAGCTTCATTTGCATACAAATATGTCCGATATGGACGGAGTTACACCGGCGGCAGATCTTATTAATCGCGCTTATCAGTGGGGAATGCCGGCTATTGCGATAACCGATCACGGTGTGGCGCAGGCTTTTCCCGAGGCTATGAATACTCTTAATGCCATTCAGTCTAAAGGCGGAAATATTAAGGTTATTTACGGAACGGAAGCCTATTATGTGGACGATACCAAAAGTGAAATGAGCAAGCCTTTTGAAGGTGAAGATAAGATTTGTGAAAACTGTTCGATGCTGCCCGAAGCCGAGCTAAAAAAATTAAAAACTTATCATATGATAATCCTTGTTAAGAATTTAACAGGACTCAGAAATTTGTATAAGCTTATTTCATATTCTCACCTGAATTATTTTTATCGCCGTCCGAGAATACCCAGATCTGTTCTGATGCGTCACCGAGAGGGTCTGATTATCGGAAGTGCGTGTGAGATAGGCGAGCTTTATCACGAAATTGTTAAACAGGAAAAAACATACGAAGAGCTAAAGGAAATAGCGTCGTTCTATGATTATCTTGAAATCCAGCCGCTTGGCAACAATATGTTTATGGTCAGAAGCGACAAGATCGAAAACGTAAAATCGGTTGATGATATTATTGCTTTCAATAAAACCGTGATAAAACTCGGCGAGGATCTCAACAAGCCGGTTGTGGCAACCTGCGACGTACATTTTATGGATCCCTACATGGCGGATTACCGAAAAATAATAATGAACGGCAGGGGCTTTGAAGATGCAGAACAGCAAGCGCCGTTGTATTTGCGAACGACAAAGGAAATGCTGAAAGAATTTGATTATCTTGACGAAGCAAAAGCGTATGAAATTGTCGTTGAAAACCCCAATAAAATTGCCGATATGGTTGAACAGATCAAACCTATTCCGGACGGTAATTTTCCTCCTTTTATTGACGGCGCCGAAGAACAGCTTACTACCATAACGTGGGAGCGAGCAAAGAAAATGTACGGTGATCCGCTTCCTCAAATAGTAAAAGACAGACTTGACAGAGAACTCGGTTCGATAACAAAGCATGGTTTCTCGGTTCTTTACATGACTGCGCAAAAGCTTGTTGCCGACTCGGAAGCACACGGTTATCTTGTCGGATCGCGAGGATCGGTAGGTTCGTCTTTTGTTGCGACGATGTCGGGTATATCGGAAGTAAACCCACTGTGTCCCCATTATATTTGTCCAAATCCCGAATGTAAAAACAGCGAGTTCATAACCGACGGAAGCTACGGCTCCGGGTTTGACTTGCCGGCAAAGAATTGTCCAAAGTGCTCAACTCCCTATCATCGTGACGGTCATGAAATCCCGTTTGAAACGTTTTTGGGATTCGACGGTGACAAAGTACCGGATATTGATCTTAACTTTTCGGGCGAATATCAATCGCATTCTCACCGCTACACCGAGGTTCTTTTCGGTAAGGAAAACGTTTTTAAAGCAGGAACGATTGCTACCGTTGCCGACAAAACCGCTCTCGGTTATGTCAGAAAATTTGCGGAGGAGAAAGGCAAGGTCTTTCATAAAGCCGAGGAGCTTCGTCTTGCGGCAGGCTGTACGGGAATAAAAAGAACTACCGGTCAGCATCCGGGAGGTATGGTCGTAGTTCCCAGGGGAATGAGCGTTTTCGATTTCTGCCCGATCCAGCACCCCGCCAATGATATGAAATCCGACAATATTACAACCCACTTTGATTTCCATTCCATCCATGACACGATATGCAAGCTTGACGAACTCGGACACGATGTTCCGACGATTTATCACTATCTTGAAGAGTTTACCGGAATTAATGTTATGGACGTTTCAATGAGTGACGAAAAGGTGATGTCTTTGTTCACGTCGACTGAAGCGCTCGGAGTTAAACCCGAAGATATTGATTCTCAGACAGGAACTTTTTCATTGCCTGAATCCGGAACAAGCTTTGTTCGTCAAATGCTTGTTGAATCCCAGCCCAAAACCTTTTCCGACTTGCTGCAAATATCGGGTCTTTCACATGGAACCGATGTTTGGATAGGCAATGCCGCAGATCTTATCAAAAACGGTACTTGTACAATATCGGAAGTTATCGGAACTCGTGACAGTATTATGACGTATCTGCTTCACAAAGGGCTTGAACCCAAAATGGCTTTCAAAATTATGGAGATCGTTCGTAAAGGCAAGGCTACAAAATTACTCACCGAAGAACACATAAATGCTATGAAGGAACATAATGTACCGCAGTGGTATATTGATTCTTGTATGAAAATAAAATATATGTTCCCGAAAGCTCATGCTGCCGCTTATATGATCTCAACCTTAAGACTTGGCTGGTATAAGGTGCACAGACCGCTTGCTTATTATGCGGCGTATTTTACCGTTCGAGGGGAGAGCTTCGATGCAAAATCAGCCCTTGCGGGAAAAGAGGCTGTTATGGAGAAAATAAGAGATATCAATAACAAAGGAAATTCCGCGACGGCAAAGGAAAAGTCTGATCTGGCTACCTTGCAGATAGTCAACGAAATGCTTGCAAGGGGAATAAAGGTCTTGCCGATAAATATTTACAAATCGGAAGCTAAAAAATTCGTAATAGAAGACGACGCTCTAAGACTTCCTTATTCATCGCTGCCCGGAGTAGGAGAAGCTGCTGCCGAGAGTTTGGTTGAGGTTGCAAAGCAGGGAGATTTTCTGTCGATTGAAGATATTCAAATAAAATCCAGGGTTTCAAAAACCGTTATCGAAATGTTAAAGTCCGAAGGTGCATTCGGCGATTTGCCAGAATCAAATCAAATGTCATTGTTTTAATAAATTTTTATTAATTTTTTCTTAAAAATTGTCTGATTTTACTCAAGAATTTACGAATTTTTCTTTATCTATTTACATTTTCCAAATTTTGATATATTATAATAATATTGCTGCAGTAATCTGTAAATCGTTATTTTTATTATTTTGCCTTACATAAAAAGTAAGCATAGTTCAAAAATGGGGAGGTTTTGCAATTGTCAAAAAGTGTTTTCAAATCTATAGTGATGCTTATTGCTTTTGCGGGATTGGTAACTCTTTTGCTGACCAGGCTTGACCTTATAGCGTTGTTTTTCAAGGAGATTTTTGCTGTCCTTACCCCGTTTTTGGTGGGGTTTGTTCTTGCTTATATCTTGAATATTCCTTATCAGTTCTTTATGAATAAAGCTTTTAAGGTTTTTGATAAATCTGAGGAGAAAAATATCAGCAAGGTTGACGAATTTTTTTCTAAATTAAGAAAACCTCTGTCCTTGATAATGTCTTATGCGATTTTGTTTGCTGTTGTAATATTGCTGCTAAGCATTCTTGTACCGCAGATCACAAACAGTGTAGAACGAGTTGTTAATAATTTCGGTGTGTACTACACTTCTTTTCAGGACTGGGTTTTTAAAATTGCCGCTAAATTCGGATTTGAATATGAATTTATGTCGGATATTTTTGCTGATATAAATTCATTTATCGCACAATATACAGGAAGCGCTCTGTCTGATTCCGCCGGTATTGCGGAGTCCGGTTCTATTTTGTCGAGCGTTACGAATTACTTGTTCCCTCATATTTTTGATTTTACAAAAAATCTATACAATGTAGTTTACAATGGTTTGCTGAGCGTTATCGTTTCGATTTACTATCTTGCTAACAAGGAAACCCTGATGAACCAAATTAAAAAGATAACTTACACGATCGTTCCTCAGAAATATCTCGGAAAAGTTCTGAGAATTGTTGACCTTTGTAATAACAAAGTAGGTAAGTTCCTTTACGGAAAAATAATAGATTCCGCAATCATTGGTTTGCTTTGTTTTATTGCTCTTCAAATCTGTAATATTGAATACTCCGTTCTTTTAAGCGTTATTGTGGGAGTAACAAATATTATTCCGTTCTTCGGCCCTATTATCGGTGCTGTTCCCGGAGTTGTGCTTTTGATCATGATATCTCCGATACAGGCTTTAGTCTTTGGCGTTATAGTGATTATTCTCCAGCAGCTTGACGGAAATTTTATCGGCCCGAAAATACTCGGAAATCAGCTTGGAATATCAGGCTTCTGGATCATGTTCTCGGTTTTGGTAGGCGGCGGTTTGTTTGGATTTATGGGATTGCTGCTGAGCGTGCCGATATTTGCTGTTATTTATCTTCTTCTGGGAGAAAAAGTCAACGACAGATTGGTTCACCTGGGATATGCAACCGAACAGAATGTAAGAGTTGATCCGCTTCCCAAGGTTGCTTACGAAGACGGTCACATCATAGCTGACGATGAAGACGATGATGATATGCTTTTTTCGGAAGATGACGATGAAGATATTTACTTTGACTATGATGAATCAGAATAATTAATAATATCAAGTGAATATCATAAAGATATTCACTTGGTTGTTGTATAGAGGTTGTATTGTGGAGAATTTATTAGACAAGATAAATAAAGCGCTGAACGGTCTTTCAAAGCGGCAGCGCCTTATTGCGGACTTTATTACAAATCATTATGACAAGGCTGCCTATATGACAGCGTCAAAGCTTGGGGAAAATGTAGGAGTCAGCGAATCTACGGTAGTAAGATTTGCTACCGAAATAGGTTATGAAGGATACCCCGAGCTTCAAAAAGCCATGCAGGAGATGATCAGAGATAAGCTTACGTCTGTTCAAAGAATAGATGTTGCTTCCGACAGAATTGATTATGAGAACGTTTTGTCAAGTGTTTTGAATCAGGATATAAAGCTTATCAAGAAAACAATGGAAGAAAATAATAACGAATCTTTTGAACGGGCAGTGGACTCGATCGTGAATGCAAGACGAATTTACATTTTTGCCGTAAAAAGTTCATTTGCTTTGGCTCGTTTTCTCGGTTATTATTTTGAATTGATCTTCGGAAACGTTAAGCTGATCGAAACCACGAGCAAAACACAGATGTATGAGCAGCTTTTCCGAATAGACACCCGTGACGTTATGATCGGCATTAGTTTTCCTCGATATTCTTCTTCAACAATGGAAGCGATGCAGTTCGCCTCTCAGCAAGGCGCACACGTCATTGCGATCACAGACAGTATGACAGCGCCCGCAACAAAAATAGCTGACTGTGTTTTGATCGCAAAAAGCGATATGGCGTCGGTCGTGGATTCCATTGTTGCGCCAATGAGCCTTATCAATGCTTTGATAGTCGCTACTGTCGAGAGAAAGCGTGACGAGGTGACGCAGACGTTCAAAAAACTTGAGAGTATATGGGACAGATACGACCTCTACATCAAAAACGGGGAGAGCAGGACTGATGAACAATAAAAGCGTTATAGTGATCGGAGCAGGCGCAGCAGGCTGTATGGCGGCGATCACAGCGGCAAAAAGGGGCGCAGCTGTTACTCTTTTTGACAGAAACCCTAAGATCGGAAGAAAAATACTGATCACAGGAAAGGGCAGATGTAATGTTACAAACAACTGTGACAGAGATACTTTGATTGCTTCCGTACCCACAAACAGCCGCTTTTTGTACAGTGCATTTTCGGCGTTTGCGCCCGTTGATACAATGACTTTTTTTGAGGAAAACGGTGTGCCTTTAAAAACGGAAAGAGGAAACAGAGTTTTCCCCCGATCCGATAAATCTGTGGATATTATTGACGCGCTTTTTCGTCAGATCCGAAAAAACAATATAAGACTTATAAACGATGATGTTATTGAATTGCTTATTGACGATAACCGTGTAACAGGTGTAAAAACAGCTTCAAACGAGTATAGATCCGATTGTGTGATAATAGCCTGCGGAGGGTGTTCATATCCTCAGACAGGCTCCGATGGTTATGGTTACATACTTGCAAAGCAAGCCGGGCATACTATCATCGAACCGACACCTTCTCTTGTACCCGTCGTTGTGAATGAAAAGTGGTGTGCCGATCTGCAGGGATTATCACTGAAAAACGTCAGACTAAAGGTGCTTAACAACAAGAACAAAGAGGTTTTCTCGGAGTTTGGAGAGATGTTATTCACACACTACGGTTTGTCCGGTCCGATGGTTCTCAGTGCAAGCTCACATATGAGTATTAAAAAATCTAAAGACTATAAGTTTATTATAGATTTGAAACCGGCTCTGTCGGAGGAAATGCTTGACAAACGAATCCAAAAGGATTTTGAGAAGTATATAAACAAAGATATCATCAATTCCTTGGGCGATTTGCTGCCCAAGAAATTGATCCCGGCGGCAGTTATGCTGTCCGGAATCGAACCTCATAAAAAATGTAATGAGATTACAAAAAACGAACGCAGAAGCCTGCTCGCAGTAATCAAGGGGCTTACCTTGACTTTTAAAGAGTTTCGTCCCATCGCAGAGGCGATAGTTACATCGGGTGGTGTAACAGTGAAAGAAATCGACCCCAAAACTATGAAATCAAAATTGGCAGACGGTCTTTATTTTGCAGGAGAAGTCATAGATGTTGACGCATATACGGGAGGATTTAATCTTCAAATTGCGTTTTCGACAGGATTTCTTGCAGGCAGTTCGATTTAGAGTTTTAAGTATGGAGTGAAATGTTAAATGTTTTCTGTTGCAATAGACGGTCCTTCGGGCGCCGGAAAAAGCTCTGTTTGTAAATGTGCAGCTGATAAGCTGGGTTTTATCCATGTTGATACCGGGGCGCTGTACAGAGCGTTGGCGTATAATGCCTTAAAAAATGGAATAAATACAAATGACGAAATTTTGTTGGAAAAATTGTTAAAAACGACGAAAATCGAAATTCAGTATATTAACGGTCTTCAGGCAGTTCTTGTCAACGGGGAAAATGTTACCGATAAAATCCGTTCGGAAGAGGTTTCCATGGGAGCTTCGAATATATCAAAAATTGGCATTATACGTGACTTTTTGCTTGATCTTCAAAGAGAACTTGCAGAAAAAAATAACGTCATTATGGACGGCAGAGATATAGGAACTGTTGTGCTTCCAAATGCTGATCTGAAGATTTTTTTGACGGCTTCTCCGGAAAAAAGAGCTGAAAGAAGATTTAAACAACTACTTGAAAAAGGTGAAAAAAAGGAGTATAATGTTATATTAGAGGATATAATTAAAAGAGATTATCAAGATTCTCACAGAGAGATCGCCCCTTTAAAGCCTGCGGGTGACTCGGTGATTGTTGACACGTCGGAGATCTCTTTTGAAGATTCCGTTTTAAAAATAACCGAAATGATTGAGGCAAAGTTATGAGAAATAATACCGTCATCTATCACCTTATCGGGGGGTTGTGCGTTCCCTTTTTAAAATTGGTTTATCCATACGAAGTAAAAAACGGTAATTCGCTTCCTGATGACAAAGGTGTGATAGTTTGCAGCAATCATCTTTCGAATCTTGATCCTGTGTTCCTTAATGTTACGCAAAACAGAATGCTTCATTTCATGGCGAAAAAAGAGTTGTTTAAAAATAAGCTTTTCGGAAAGATAATATCCTTGTGCGGCGCATTTCCTGTAAACAGGGGAAACGACGGCGGAAAAGCCATCTCAACTGCCGAGGAGCTTCTGAATAATGAAAAGTGTATCGGTATTTTTATCGAAGGGACTCGATCAAAAACAGGTAAACTCGGAAGACCTCATTCAGGCGCGCTTCTTATTGCTTTTGCGACCAAAAAACCTATAGTTCCGTGCTGCATTACCGGCAAATCGGGGTTCATAAAACCTTTTCAGAAAACCAAGATCGCTTACGGTCAGCCGCTGAGCTGCGAGGAACTGGGACTAAAGGAAGGCACAATGAAGGAATATCACGCAGCGGCTGCTGTTGTCATGCAGAAGATTGCAGAGCTTCGTGAAAAGCAGGAAGAAGAATTTAATAGTAAGAGTTGATTTCTGATGGAAATAACAATTGCAGAAAGTGCAGGCTTTTGTTTCGGTGTTAATCGAGCCGTTGATTTGGTGAATAGTCTTGTTTCCGACGGTGTTGCCGTCAGCACACTCGGCCCGATAATACATAACAGGCAGGTTGTGGATGAGCTTGCCGGAAGAGGTGTTACTGTTGTTGACGAGCCTTCTATGGCGGAGCATGACAGAACTCTCGTAATACGATCCCACGGTGTTGGCCGTGATGTGTATAGTTTTTTTCAAAAAGAAAATATAAAATATGTTGACGCAACGTGTCCTTTTGTTGCAAAAATCCACAGGATAGTTTCAAAGCAATCCGATGGAGGCGATGTAATATTGATCGCAGGCGACAGGCAGCATCCGGAAATACAGGGAATTATAGGACACTGCAGCTCAACCGCTTATACTTTTCAAAACGAACAGGAACTCATTCTTTTGACTGAAAAATATCCCTTTTTAAAAGACTGCAGTGTTTGTGTAGTATCTCAAACCACTTTTGACGTAAAAGAATGGAAAAAATGTTTGGAAATATTCAAAAAACTATATACAAAAGCAAAATTTTTTGATACAATATGTAATGCGACCTCAAAAAGACAAATTGATGCATATGAGTTGGCAAAAGTATCCGATGCGATGATTGTGATAGGTGGACATCATAGTTCAAACACGAACAAGCTTTATAACATTTGCAAAAAATCGTGTGACAGAACCTTTTTGATAGAAACTGCTGCCGAGCTTGAGCACATTTCTTTCCGGGGGGACGATAAAATAGGCATTACTGCCGGTGCATCAACACCGACAAGTATAATTAAGGAGGTACTGGATAGAATGAGTGTTAAATCCGGTGAAGTAGTTGAAAATACAGCAGAGCAGAACTTTGAGGAGATGTTGGAAGAATCTCTCAAAAATTTAAATACAAACGATAAGGTCCACGGTACAGTTGTAAGTATTGAGCCTAATGCCGTTTATGTAGACCTTGACAGAAAGCAGACAGGATATATTCCTGCAAACGAGCTTTCCAACGATCCCACAGTTAAGCCTGAGGATGTTGTAAAGGTTGGCGATGAGCTTGAGCTTCTCATTATGCGTACAAACGACCAAGAGGGTATGATCATGCTTTCCAAGAAGCGTGTAGACGCTACCAAGGGCTGGGATGTTTTTGAGAAGGCTCTTGAAGACGAGGAGATCCTCAAGGGAACTGTAACAGAGGTTGTAAAGGGCGGAGTTATTGTTGTTTGCAACAATATCAGAGTTTTCGTTCCTGCTTCTCAGGCAACAGCTTCAAGAAACGATTCTTTGGAGGAGTTGGTTAAGACTGAGGTTGAGTTCCGTCTTTTGGAGATCAACAGACAGAGAAGAAGAGCCGTTGGTTCTATTCGTTCTGTACTCAAGGAAAAGGCTAAGGCTGCAAAAGAGGCATTCTGGAGCACAGTTGAGGTTGGCAAGAAGTATACAGGTACTGTTAAGTCGCTCACAAGCTACGGCGCATTTGTAGACATCGGCGGTGTTGACGGAATGGTTCATATTTCAGAGCTTTCATGGTCAAGAATCAAGCATCCTTCCGAGGTTGTTAATGTTGGCGATACAGTAGAGGTTTTCGTTAAGGGAATCGACACCGAGAAGGGCAACATTTCTCTCGGTTACAGAAAAGAAGAGGACAATCCTTGGAACAAGTTCATCAGCAATTACAACGTTGGTGATGTTGTTGACGTAACTATTGACGGTATGAGCACATTTGGTGCATTTGCTGTTATTATTCCTGGCGTTAAGGGTCTTATCCATATTTCTCAGATCGCTAACCGCAGAATTGAGAAACCGCAGGATGAACTTCAGGTTGGTCAGGTAGTTAAGGCTAAGATCACGGAGATCAACGACGAGAAGAAGAGAGTTTCTCTCTCCATCAAGGCTTTGCTTAATGATGAAGAGCCTGCTGTTGAAGAGCCGGTTGAGGAAACTGCTGAATAATTGATAACTTTTCATAGCGGAAGGCATCCGAAAGGGTGCCTTCTAATACTATTATTATAAGAGATAGGAGGCTTTTGGATTATGGGTTACAAGGAAGAGTTTTTGTCACTTTTTGAAGAAAATGTTAAGCGTCAGGGTTCCAAGGAGCTTTTGGAGTGGATGCTCAAAACGGATTTTTTCACTGCACCGGCAAGCACCAAATATCATTGTGCCTGTCCGGAGGGATTGGTTATGCACAGTCTGAGTGTTTTTGATACTATGGTTGAAAAGCATTTTGAAGAAGGAAAAGACAGCCTTGAGAGTTTTACGATCTGTGCTTTGCTCCATGATCTTTGTAAAGCAGAGTTTTACAAAACGTCCACGAGAAATGTAAAAAATGATGAAACAGGAAAATGGGAGCAGGTTCCGTATTATGCTATCGAAGATAAATTTCCGTACGGTCATGGCGAAAAATCGGTGTTTTTAATTGAGCGTTTTATGAGATTAAAGCCCGCCGAAGCAATGGCTATCAGGTGGCATATGGGCGGTTTTGACGGTCCCAACAGTTATTCTATCAGTCAAGCTTATGAGAAGTATCCGTTGGCAGTGAAGCTGCACCTTGCAGATCTTGAGTCGACATATCTCAGAGAAAAGAATACTTCCGTTGTAAATAAGAAATAATAAAATCGGTGATAATAATGGATTTTGAAAAAGCTAAAGCAAGGGCAGAGGAACTCTCCAAAGAGATCAGGTATCATAATAACAGATATTATAACAATGACGAACCTGAAATAAGTGACTTTGAATACGACAAACTGTTAAGGGAACTGGAGAATATTGAGCAGGAATTTCCGAGCCTTGTTAAAGAAGATTCGCCTACTCAGACAGTCGGCGGAGAAAGGGCAGAGAAGTTCTCCCCTGTAGAACACACAGTTCCAATGGAAAGCTTGCACGATTCTTTTTCATTTGAAGAACTTCGTGATTTTGACAGAAAAGTAAGAGATGTCGTTAGTTGTCCGAGTTATGTTGTCGAGCCGAAATTTGACGGTTTGTCGGTTTCTGCGGAGTACCGCAATGGAATATTCGTAAGAGGGTCTACTCGTGGTGACGGAAGAATAGGCGAGGATATTACAGACAATTTAAAAACTATAAAAAAGCTGCCGCTCAGATTGTCAAAACCTGTTGAATACCTTGAGGTTCGGGGCGAGGTTTATATGTCAAACGAAAGCTTTCTTGATTTGTT
>CACYDY010000144.1 GCA_902773245.1 uncultured Ruminococcus sp. | reverse complement strand
TCCGGTGTCAACCTGCAACTTTCCAACTCCGGAAGTTCTTTTCCAAACACATGGCTGTACCACTCTCTGTAAGTGATATATGCTCCTAACTTATTCCAGTGCGTATCATGCTTATAGTATAACAAATAATCATCGCGCTGGCTCATCAGCTCTTCTTTCGAATATACACAATCAATATTGGTAGTGTCCTTTATTCTATCAACCAACTTATCTGTGCGTGTCTCTTCAGCTCTTTCCTGTGAATAATAGTCCGGAAGATATAAATCTCCATAAATGCACTCTTTATTTGGACATATAACTAAGCAGAATTTGCTTCCAACTGAATCACAAACTGATTGTATCGATAACAGTTGGTTTATTATATTATCAATGTCTTCATTAGAAAATGTTGTTTCGCCTAAATAGTCACCAATCGGGTCTCCACTAATTCCCTGCGGATTATAAAACAGCCAACCGTCCTTTCCCTCTATAACTCGTTCCGATGAAGGGATAGCGTCGGCGCCAAAAATTTTATATCTTAATTGATTCGTAAATGTTACAAAATCTGCTCGGAAACCCAAATGGTCTGTTATAAAAGACTCTACATCCTTAGTATAATCTGAGGTAATTGCTGACATATCCGCAGGTAAATAAAATTCATTGAGAAATCGCTTTTCCAGCTTTATACTTCTTTCTTTCTGATTGCCCCAAAATATCACAGGTATAGTAATGATAAGAAAAAAAACTGCAATAAATGCAATTTCTAAATATTTCTCTGTTTTCCGATTATCCATAATGCTATTCCTTAAAAGTTAAAGTATATAAAGGGGTTGTATGTCGCAGCAATTGAAGCAGCCAATGATATTCCAAGTATTGTAATCATGGCACAATACTTTAAAACATTTAACAGAAAACAAAAGCCACTGTTATTCGTCAGATTTTTTACTTTTTCATAGAGAACTTTACATATCGGCGTACATAAAAAGATTGATAACGCTACAAAGGCAATATACCGGTTGGTAACATACTGTGCGTCTTTTGCCGCAAAAGCGGTTCTTGGAACAAACATACACGTTATATATCTGACAGCTATACTAATACTGTCGGATCGAAAAACTACCCAACATAAAACTACTACAAGCAAAGTTGCAATTCGATATAACTGCCCCAGTAATTTTGATTTATTAACAATGTTAATAATATTGGTATATTTCTCTGCCATTAAAACAATGAAATACAACCATCCCCAAATTATAAAAGTCCAGTTCGCGCCGTGCCATAACCCGGTAAGTGTCCAGACGACAAACAGATTCCTGACGTGTTCATGTTTTTCGACTCTATTGCCACCAAGCGGAATATATACATAGTCTCTGAACCACTTTGACAAGGAAATATGCCATCGTCTCCAGAAATCTGTTACAGTTTTCGCGATATAGGGGTAATTAAAGTTTTCCTCGAGTCTGAATCCAAATATTCTACAAAGCCCGATGGCCATATCTGAATATCCCGAAAAATCAAAATATATCTGCAGGGAATAACAGATTGCCCCAAGCCAAGCATTCTTAATACTGATATTACCTTTTGTTATAAGTTCAAACGGCCAGTCAGCTACATTTGCTACTGTGTTTGCAATAAGGACCTTCTTACCCAATCCGATAATGAATCTCTCTATTCCACAGGTAACATCATCTAAGCGGGGAGAACGGTCAGAAATCTGATTTCTAATCGTCTGATATCTGACAATAGGACCTGCTATCAGCTGCGGGAACAGGCAAATATACAGGGCAAGATTAAAGATATTTTTTTGTACAAGTTTTTTATCCCTGTACACATCAATAACATACGACAAACTCTGGAACGTAAAAAAGGATATTCCTATCGGCATTGTAAGTGCTCTCACTTTAAAGAAACCCTTATTTCCGCCAGACAATGCGCTTAAAAGCAGATTGGCATTTTCCAGAGCGAAATTGAAGTATTTGAAATAAAACAGGATGCCTAAATTAAAAGCAACAGCGAGTATTAATAATCCTCTCCC
>CACYDY010000143.1 GCA_902773245.1 uncultured Ruminococcus sp. | reverse complement strand
AGCGGCGGCACTTGCAGTAATTACGATGGTTACGACTGCTTTGTATCCTGCTTCTGCCGCAAAAATAAGCGTTGAAGAAAAGCTAAGCGCTGATTTGGTCGGGGAGCTTGATAAAGTCGGTGAAGATGATTTGAATCTTGTTGAGGTGCATTTAAATGTTACTCATGAGGAATATTTAAGACAAACCAAGTTTATAGGAGCCAAACCAAAGGATTTTGTGGATTTTTATGAATACAAAGATAATTACAATGGCAGCGGCGATTTGAGGAAAGTTTTTGGAGAGTGGAAAAAAGAAGATTTTTGGTCTTTTAAATGGTCGGAAATAGAAGAACCACATTTGTTTCGCGGGGGTGCGTATGCAAAATTCTTTTATTATGAACAATATTTGAGTGATTTTGTGAAGGACTACGATCTTGAAAAATACTATCCCGAATTTCGTTATCCTCGTATAGGCACGAGTGCCGGCACAGGTGTTCCCCTTGATGGTGCGGTGATATATTTTGATATGCCTAAAAGTGTAATTTATAAAATCGCAGAAGATGACAGGGTTATTCTTATTAATAAATCCAGTGGTGCAGGTGGACTTGATACTGATAGTATTTTTTATCAAAATTATACCGCCGAAGATTCACTGCGGATTTTAAGAGCGTCGGTAGGACTGGAAGAAAAGCATTGGGGAATAATGTACGATCTTGATCAAGATGGATTTGTTGATTCAAAAGATGCACTTAGAGCTTTGAGAGTAAGTGTTGATCTTGATTTCGTAGTTATAAGTCACAGCGGTGACGTGTATCCGTTGTTCGACCCTCAGAAATATGACAGATATCATAATTCCAAAAAGGGTTTCCAAATACACGATGAAATGATGAAACAAAAGCAATAACAAGGTTTAATTCAGAAATATTAACAAACGGGGATCTTTCGGGATCTCCTTTTGTTATGTTAAGAAATATTTAATTCTCAAAATTAACAAAAAACCGCTTGTATTATTTTATAAATTAGAGTAAAATATAACCATAAGGAAACAATTTCCGGTTTAAAAAAACACTAACCACAGCTTACAATGGATATGTAGTTTGAATGCAGGAGTTCGGGGACGCAATCCCCGACAGGCGGTGGGCGAAGCCCACCGCCTGAAAGCCCCCTTTTCCACCGGGGAAAGGGGGTATGGGCGACGCCAATGATGTTAAATAGAGCCGGCTGCTTTGATCGACAGATAAAAGTTTAATCTGCGGATAGTGTTTAAACCAAAAAATAACAAATAATAATGAGGTGTCGCAAATGAGAAAAACTAAAATAATCTGTACATTGGGACCTGCCACGGACGATGAAAACGTTCTTCGTCAGCTGCTGTTGAACGGTATGGACGTCGCTCGTGTAAATATGAGTCACGGAACTCATGAGGATCAGAAAAAACGTATAGACAGCGTTAAAAGACTTCGTGAGGAGCTTGATCTGCCGATCGCAATTCTTCTCGATACTAAAGGCCCCGAGATCAGAACCGGTAATTTTTCGTGCGGTGTTGTGACACTGGAATCGGGGCAGGAGTTCGTTTTGACAACCGAGGACGTTGACGGCAGCAATACACGCTGCAGCGTTACTTATAAAAAGCTTCCTCAGGAGCTTGAAGAGGGAAACAAAATTCTGATAGACGACGGACTTATCGAACTCAGAGTAAAAAGCTGCACGGATACGGACGTCGTTTGTAAGGTTATCAACGGGGGAAATGTTTCGTCACACAAGGGTATTAATATTCCGGACGTTAAGCTTTCTCTGCCTTTCATCAGCGAGCAGGATAAGAAAGATATTGCATTCGGCGTTGAACAGGATATTGATTTCATTGCCGCAAGCTTCACTCGTTCGGCAGATGACATCATGCTTCTGAGAAAGGAGCTGAAAAAGAATAATTGTGATAATATCAGAGTTTGCGCCAAAATAGAAAACCATGAGGGAATTGATAATATTGACGATATTATCAAGGTGTCCGACAGTATCATGGTAGCAAGAGGCGATCTCGGCGTTGAGATTCCGCTTGAGGAAATACCGATCCTGCAAAAAAAGATTATTCAAAAGGTGTATGAAGCAGGCAAGCAGGCTATCACAGCAACACAGATGCTTGACTCTATGATCAAAAACCCAAGACCCACAAGAGCAGAAAGCACAGACGTTGCAAATGCGATCTATGACGGAACAAGCGCTATTATGCTTTCGGGAGAAACAGCGGCAGGAAAGTATCCGATCCAGGCTGTTAAGACTATGGCGAAAATCGCAATGGCGACAGAAAAGGATATTAACTACATCGAAAAATTCAGAAAAAGAGATATTCCGGAACGTCCCGACGTTACATCGGCAATTTCTCACGCAACCTGCACAACGGCGCATGATCTCGGAGCAAAAGCTATCCTGACGGTTTCAAAAACAGGTCAAACCGCAAGAATGATTTCTAAATATCGTCCGGAATGCCCGATAATCTGCGGAACTACAGAACCTAAGGTTCGCCGTCAGATGAATCTTTCATGGGGCGTCACGCCGATAGTTGTTGAGGAGAAGGACAACACCGACGAGCTTTTTGAACACGTTGTTCAGGTGGCGGAGAGTCAGGGGCTTGTTAGCAGCGGCGATTTGACAGTTATAACAACAGGCGTGCCGCTGGGAGTGTCGGGAACTACAAATCTTTTGAAGGTACACCTGGTCGGAAACGTGCTTGTTACCGGTGAAACAGTGACGGACGAGGTCGTTTGTGGAAGGCTTTGTGTGTGCAAAAATGAGGAAGACGCATTTAAGAATTACACCGACGGTGACATTCTTGTAATACCGAAAACCACGAATGCGCTTCACAGGATAATCAGAACCTCAAAGGGCGTTATTACCGAACAAGAGGGAATAAACAGCCACGCTGCAATTATGTGTCTTGCGCTGAACAAGCCTGTAATAGTCGGCGCTGCCAATGCCACAAGCATATTGAAAACGGGTACGGTCGTAACTCTTGACGGCCACAGAGGAACAGTCTACAGCAATAATACTCAGATCGTTGAATGATAATGATTTCGGTTTGTAATAAAAATCAGTCTGTCGAAAAGATGGGTTGATTTTTTGTTTTCGGAAGTAATTATCGAGCTTTAGCGGCGGATTGATAAAAAAATCGATCGACCAAAAATGCAATTGAATTATTATCACCAATTTAAAATTCTTTGCATAATATATTATAAAAACAAAGGAATGATAATTTAAAACACTAACAACAAAGGAGCGATAATTGTGGACGAAATCAAAGATTTGATCAAAATGACAAATTCTCAATACGGCATTATTTCTCCGCTGCCCGACGATCCCGTGACAGCGATGGCATATGTTCCTTTTCAGCAGCCCGGCAAAATGTATTGCCCTGAAAAGGGAATAGAAAAGGGTACTCTTTTTCCCGAACTCAACAAGCCGTTTTGCTGCGGAAAGGAGCGTTCATCATGAGTGATAAGCAGGTTTTACTGCGGAAGATCGCAGAGTATGATTTCGCTGTTGTCGAACTTAATCTCTATCTTGACACTCACCCAAACGACAGCGAGGCTCACCGAAAGCTCGAAGAATATGAAACAAAAAGCAAAGCTCTCAGGGAGAAATACGAACAGCTCTACGGCCCGATAGTTTTCAGAAATTCTCCCGACAATCGTATGAAATGGATAAAAAATCCCTGGCCTTGGGATATTTGTGAGGGGGATTGAGTATGTGGGTCTATGAGAAAAAATTGCAGTATCCCGTTGATATTAAAAATCCAAACCCCGCTTTGGCTAAGATTATTATGAGTCAGTACGGTGGTACCGATTGTAAAAAGATATGAAAATCAGCAATAAAAAAATAAGTCCAGATCTCCCGATGGTTTATAGAAAATTGCTTTGTTCAGAAATGACTTTACTATGCTGTTTTTCTCGGTTTCGGTGAGAGCTGCGGATTTTAAAGCAGGAGCTGCGTCAACGATTTTGTGTTTTAGCTT
>CACYDY010000142.1 GCA_902773245.1 uncultured Ruminococcus sp. | reverse complement strand
ATTACGCAGTCAGAATTTCATAGTCAGACTTATTCTCTTTTTAGCGACGTCAACCGAAAGAACCTTAACGTTGACAATATCTCCGACTTTCAAAACCTCACCGGGGTGCTTTATGTATTTATCACAAATTTGAGAAATGTGGACAAGACCGTCCTGATGAACGCCGATATCGACAAATACACCGAAATCAATAACATTTCTGACAGTACCCTTAAGCTCCATGCCTTCCTTAAGATCCTTCATGTCGAGAATGTCGCTTCTGAGCATCGGAGCCGGAAGCTCGTCACGGGGATCTCTTCCTGGCTTTGAAAGCTCCTTTGTAATGTCAATGATAGTAGGAATGCCAAGACCTAACTGCTCGGAAATTTCCCTTATGCTTCGTCTGCTCAGTCGGGCGGAGATATCCGTAAATTTAGAGCTGCCGATCTCTTCTTTTGAATATTCAAGAATATCTAAAAGCTTTTTGGTCGGTTCGTAGCTTTCAGGGTGGATACCGGTGTTGTCAAGCGGATTTTTACTCTCGGCAACTCTCAAAAACCCTGCGCACTGCTGAAATGCTTTGGGACCGAGCTTGGGAACTTTTTTCAGTTCGGCTCTTGATGTAAAAGCGCCGTTTTCCTCTCTGTAGGCAACAATATTTTTACAAACAGTATCGCTAAGTCCCGAAACTCTCGAAAGCAGCGCCGGAGAAGCGGTGTTCAGATCAACTCCTACCGAATTTACGCAGTCCTCAACAACGCCGTCAAGTGACTCTCCCAGCTTTTTTTGCGGCATATCGTGCTGATATTGACCTACACCTATAGCTTTCGGCTCGATTTTTACAAGCTCCGCAAGCGGATCCTGCAAGCGTCTTGCGATTGAAACAGCGCTTCTCAGCGTCAGATCAAGCTCCGGAAGCTCCTGCGCCGCCAGTTTAGACGCCGAATAAACCGAAGCTCCGGCTTCGCTGACAACCATGTAATAAACTTTTCTGCCGCATTCTTTGATAACGTCAGCCGCAAACATTTCGGTTTCCTTGCTTGCAGTTCCGTTACCAATAGAAATTATGTCAACATTGTGCTTATTTATCAAGTCGAGAAGCTTTTTCTTTGATTTTTCAATTTGCTCTTTAGAATGAGTCGGATAGATCACTGCAGTGTCAAGCACCTTGCCTGTGGGGTCAACAACAGCGGTTTTACAGCCTGTTCTGTAACCGGGATCGAGTCCCAGAACAACCTTGCCTTTTACGGGGGGCTGCATAAGCAGCTGTTTTAAGTTCACGGCAAAAACCTTGATAGCGCTTTCGGCGGCTTTTTCGGTCAGCTCGTTTCGTACTTCTCTTTCAATAGAAGGGTAAATCAACCGCTGATAGGCATCGTCACAGGCTTCTTTGACAAGCCCGGTGGATTCGTTGCTGCCGCGCAGCGTTTGTTTATAAATAGATTCAAGTGATTTTTCGTCGTTGTTTTCAATAGAAACTTTCAGTATGCCTTCTTTTTCTCCTCGGTTGACAGCCAAAATTCTGTGATTCGGTATTTTGGCAGCCGCTTCTTTAAAGTCATAATACTGTGTGTAAACGCTGTCGGAAGTGTCATCAACGGCTTTGACTGTGATGATTCCCTCACGATTGGCAATTGAACGAATATTCTTTCTGATATCCGCATTATCGGAAACCTGTTCCGCAATAATATCCTTTGCTCCGGCAACAGCCGCCTGAACATCGTCAACTCCCTTTTCGGGGTCTACGAAACGGACACCGGCATCAAGCGGTGAAAAATCATTTCTTTGTTCAAGAATGGCAGCCGCAAGGGGTTCGAGTCCCTTTTCTTTTGCAGCGGACGCTCTCGTCTTTCTTTTCGGACGGAAGGGGCGATAAATATCTTCAAGCTCGCTGAGAATTTCAGCTTTGTCAAGGGCAGCCGCAACATCATCTGTCAGCTTATCCTGAGCGGCTATGAGTTCTCTGATCTCTTCTCTTCGCTTGTCCAAGCTTCTGAAATAATCAAGCTTTTCGGAAAACTCTCTGATAATTTGGTCATCAAGCGAGCCGTGCATTTCTTTTCTGTAACGAGCGATGAAAGGTATAGTGTTTCCCTCGTCAAGCAGATTGATAATATTTTGTGAATAGTTTTCCGGAATACCGAATGTTTCCGACAAAACTTTTGAATAATCCATTTTAACCTCCGCATAATAAATTATATATACATTATACCACATATTTGGTGAATTGTACAGACAACTTTTAGTAAATTCTTATCTTTTTTACAGTTTTAAAGCAAGAGAACGATCATAATATATGCATTTAACTTTTAGTAGTTAAAAATAAATTTAGATAGTGTCAAAACCACTATCTACAACTTAAGAGCAGAGTGAATGTATGCAGGGTTCGGGGCGTAAGCCCCGATAGGTGGCGTCAATTAATGTTAAAGAAAACTAATGTCTTGGGTCGACAGGAACAAATCCTTAAGCTGTGGATAGCGGTGTACAAACATAAAAAATCATATTATAATTATGAACTAAATATAATTTAAGTTACGTTAACTGTTGTGATTACACAACTATTATTACAGATATAAAAAAATAAAACAAGCGACACAGCGGCAAAAACACTGTATCGCTTAAATTATTATTTTATAACTCACATCTGCCTTCAAGAGCTCTTGCTAAAGTGACCTCATCGGCATATTCAAGATCGCCGCCAACGGGTATTCCGTAAGCAAGTCTTGTAACCTTGACTCCGAGCGGCTTGAGCAAACGGGAAATATAAATTGCCGTCGTTTCACCCTCAGCCGTTGCATTTGTCGCCATTATGACTTCTTTAACGTTGTCCTCGCGGACACGGCTGACAAGTTCCTTTATGCTCAGCTGATCGGGACCCACTCCGTTAAGCGGCGAGATAACCCCGTGAAGAACATGGTACATTGCGGAATACTCCTGTGTTTTTTCAAGAGCAACAACGTCCTTTGGTTCTTCCACAACACAAATCGTAGTTTTATCTCTGTTCATGCTTTTGCAGATGGGGCAAAGCTCGTCATCTGTCAGGTTGCAGCATTTCTTGCATTTGTGAATGTTTTTGTGTGCGTCAAGAATAGCATTCGAAAAAGCTGCTGCGTCCTCTTCGGGCATAGACAAAACATAGTATGCGAGCCGCTGAGCGGATTTTGCTCCTATTCCCGGGAGTCTGTTGAATTGATCGATCAGCCTTGCAAGCGCGGGCGCCTGGAATCCTGCCATGATCAGAACAAGCCCGGCATGCTGAGTCCGCCGGAAATCTTTGTCATAACTTCCTCTTTTTCCGCAGCGGCAGCTCTCAAAGCTTCGTTGGCTGCAGCTATGATAAGATCTGTCAGCATTTCAATATCTTCGGGATCAACTACCTCAGGCTTTATGTCAATTTTCTTGACTTCCATTCCGCCTGTTACGGTAACGCTTACAGCCTCTCCGCCTGCGGTTGCAGAGTACTCTTTAGCTTCAAGCTCTGTGCTTGCAACGTCCATTTCCTCCTGCATTTTCTGAGCTTGCTTTGCAAGCTGCTGCAAATTTGTTGGAGCTGCTCCGCCGCTGTATCCCTTTGGTATTCTTGCTTTCATTGTTAAATCCTCCAATTGTTAATTAATTTAAATTTTAATTTTTGTTACGTTGAGTTATTCCTCAATTGTAACTTTTATATCTGAATTTGAGATATGCTCAATAAATTCATCTATTTTTGATTTCTTTACATCATTCCGAACGCCTGACAAAGTTTGTTTGTACGGCCCGAGTTTGTAGCTTCTTCCCGTGACCTCTTTTATCGCAGCCCGCATTTTTTCACGCTGCGAAGAGTTTCTGAGGTGCTTGAACGGTGTGTCGTCTTTTGAGTCTATCAGAATGTAATTACCCGAAACATACGCCGTTGTATCTCTGAATGCGGCGGCAGTAACCCTGGTATGGGATTTCAAAGCTTCGAGAACATCGTCCCACTGTTCCATAGGAACTGCATTTGAACTCAGCGCTTCAATAGCCGATGTATTGTTGTTAATAGCAGGCGGCGGGGGAGGGTCGCTGACATTTACCCTGGTGATCTCGTCGGTTTTCGGTTCGCTTTGATGATAATTTTGCTCAGGGGACTTTTTGTTTTCGGAAAAAGAACTCTCTGGAGCAGCCTCTTTGACATCATAGGAACTATTACGCTCGGCATTTTCCGGAACAGTATTTTCCTGTTTTGAATACGAAACAAAGCTGCCGGAACGAACGGCGCGTTCAAGCTTGTCTATTCTTGTCAGCATTGCCCCGACATCGGCTGTAAGCCTTGGATTGCAAAGCTTTATCATGCAGGTTTCAAACTCTATTTTGTTATTGCCGCCTTTAAACATTTTTTCAAGAGAAAGCTGCAAAACGTCAATGCAGTAAACGATTTGAGTCAAAGAGATCCCTTCGGCTTGTATTTTAGCCTTTTCAAACTCTTCGGGTGACATGATAATAAGCTCAGACGCACCTTTTTTCATGGTTTTTAACAGCATGAGTGTGCGAAAATGCTCGGTAAGCTCTTCACAAAGACGAGAAATACTCTTTGAAGCCTTGTGAAGTTCATTAATAGTATTAATTGCAAGGGGAACGTTTTCTTCCTTTACCGCCTGAGCGAGAGTAAAAAGATAATCTCTTCCGGCAAGTCCCGTTGCTTCTCTGACAACGTCGGAGCTGATATTTTCGGACAAGCCTATACAGCGGTCGAGAATAGACAGAGCGTCACGCATTGCGCCGTCGGCAACTGCGGCAATAAGCATAGCCGCTTCGTGATCCAGCGTGACATTTTCTTCTTTTGCAATATATTCAAGCCGAGCGGAAATATCCCGGGCAGATATTCTGTTAAAATCAAATCTTTGACATCTGGAAAGAATAGTAGCCGGTATCTTGTGAACCTCGGTTGTAGCAAGTATAAAGACAACGTGGGAGGGAGGTTCTTCAAGTGTTTTAAGCAGGGCATTAAAAGCGCCCTGGGTAAGCATATGGACCTCGTCGATAATGTAAACACGGTACTTTGCTTCGGAAGGGGTGAACATTACTTCGTCAAGGACTTCGCGGATATTGTTAACGCTGTTGTTTGAAGCGGCGTCCATTTCGACAACGTCCATGATCGTTCCCTTTGAGATTCCGACACAGTTTTCACAAACTCCGCATGGTTCGCCGTCTTTCAGATCCAAGCAGTTTACGGCTTTGGCAAGAATTTTCGCACAAGTAGTTTTTCCTGTTCCTCTTGAACCTGTGAAAAGATAAGCATGGGAAATTCTGCCTGATTTTATCTCATTTTTAAGAGTGGAGGTAACTTGAGGCTGTCCGATAACATCGCCAAACCCTGTCGGACGCCATTTTCGGTATAAAACACGGTACAAACCAAATCACCTTCCCAAATGCTAAAATAAAAAGTCCATATACTTTGATATACGAACGACAGACTGACTGTATCGCAAAGGGCAACTCCGTTTAATGCTGCTCGGTTCCCCGCCTGACATGGTTCCCGGCGCCCTATCGTACAGGACCTGCCGCTCGCATATAAAAATATATGGACTTTTGATCGCTTAATAATTATACAACATATTTTCTAAAAATGCAATAGTTTTTTTAATTTTTTTATTTTATTATCAAATCTGTATTACCAACTTATGCCGATAAATACAGTGTTATGAAAACAAGCGTGTTTACGATGGAAGCATAGCCCAAGTTTAAATAATGATTCCGTCGCAGTGATCAATTTCGTGCTGAATGATCTGAGCAGTCCAATCTTTGAATATTCTGCGCTGTTTTTTAAAATTTATGTCCTCAAATTCGACTTCGATCTCTTTGTAACGAGTAGTTGACCTGGTACCGCTGAGCGAAAGACAGCCCTCTTCCGTTTCGAAGGGGAAAGCTTTCTTTGTGATAGTCGGATTTACCATTATCATATTTAGCATACCGATGTTAACAATAATTATACGTTTTTTGTAACCGATCATGTTGGCAGCCATTCCGACGCAGGACTTGCTGTTTGCGGCAAGCGTATCCTGAAGATCTTTGATAACATTGATGTCCGATTTTGAAGCTTTTTCTGATTTTTGGCTCAAAAACATCATGTCTTTAACAATGGGTCTTATCATTTTTGATTACCTTTCGTTTTTGAATAAATTGATTTTCGGGGACGCCCGGCAAAAGAGCGTCCCCGTGATTTTTACTCTGAAAGAGTTTTTTATTATTTGTAATCCGCTGTCCGCAGCTTTAAGCTTACTGCCTGTCAATTAAAGACGTTGATTCGATTTAACATTATTAACGTCACCCATACCTCGCATTCCTTCGGAGCATAAAATATAGGTGAATTATTTGAGACGTTTACTATAAGCTGCGGATAATGATTTGTAATCTATTATTTCCAATCAAAAGTACCCGATAACAGTGTTGTCACAGAGTTTGACACGGTAAGCAAACCGCCGTCCGTGCGCCCGATTTTTTCACTTCCGTCATCAAGAGTGATTTTTACGTCACATGGCTTTACCGCAGTTATAAAAGGAATATGTCCTGCCAAAACTGCCAGATCGCCTTCGCTTCCTCGGAGAGTGATCCTTTCGGCTTCACCTTTGAATTTGTCGCCGTCGGGACTGGAAATTATCAATTTGAATGTACTCATTTCTTAGCCTTTCCTGCTTTCTCGACAACATCGTCAATAGTGCCTGCAAAGAGGAATGCAGATTCGGGCAGATCGTCATGCTTGCCTTCGATGATCTCTTCAAAACCTCGGATCGTTTCCGAGAGAGGTACATAAACACCCTCAATACCGGTGAATTTCTCCGAAACGTGGAACGGCTGAGAAAGGAATCTCTGAATTTTTCTCGCTCTCTGAACAAGAAGCTTGTCCTCGTCGGACAGCTCGTCCATACCCATAATAGCGATAATGTCCATAAGCTCCTTGTATCTCTGCAAAATACGCTGAACCTCTCTTGCCACCTTGTAGTGTTTTTCACCCAGGATATCGGGATTTAGAATTCGGCTTGTCGACTCCAAAGGGTCTACCGCCGGATAAATACCCTGTGACGCAATGCCTCTTGAAAGAACGGTTGTTGCGTCCAGGTGCGCAAAAGTTGTTGCAGGCGCCGGGTCGGTAAGGTCGTCTGCCGGAACATAAACTGCCTGAACAGATGTTATCGAACCTTTCTTTGTAGATGTGATACGCTCCTGCAGAGCGCCCATTTCGTTCGCCAACGTAGGCTGATAACCAACCGCTGACGGCATACGTCCCAAGAGCGCCGAAACCTCACTTCCGGCTTGTGTAAATCTGTAAATATTATCAACAAAAAGAAGTACGTCCTGACCCTCTTCGTCACGGAAATATTCAGCCATCGTAAGTCCGGAAAGAGCAACTCTCATTCTTGCTCCCGGCGGCTCGTTCATCTGACCGTAAACAAGCGCCGTGTTTCCGAGAACTCCCGATTCTTTCATTTCGTTATAAAGATCGTTTCCTTCTCTTGTTCTTTCTCCGACGCCTGTGAAAACCGAGATACCGCCGTGCTGCTTTGCGATGTTGTTGATAAGCTCCATGATCAGAACTGTCTTACCAACGCCTGCGCCGCCGAAAAGTCCGATCTTACCGCCCTTTGAATATGGGCAGATCAGGTCGATAACCTTGATACCCGTTTCGAGTATCTCGGTTGATGTTGAAAGCTCGTCATATTCGGGCGCTGTTCTGTGGATATTCCAACGCTCGCCGTCTTTCACAGGTTCACCGTTGTCAACCGTATCACCGAGAACGTTAAAAATTCTTCCCAGCGTTTCCTTTCCAACCGGGACGCTGATAGCCTTTCCCGTGTCGGTTACGGCAGTTCCTCTTTTCAGACCGTCGGTTGACGACATTGCAATACATCTTACCGTGTTGTCGCCGATGTGCTGCGCAACCTCGACTGTCAGAGTTTTTTTCTCGTTGATCGGAATGGTCAGAGCGTTATAAATAGAGGGAAGATGACCCTCTTCAAACCGCACGTCTACTACAGGACCCATGACCTGAGCAACCGTGCCTTTATGAGTTTTTGCCAAATTCGCTCACTCCTTTATTTACGGAGCAGAAACTCCGGTTGTTATTGTTAGTAATAATTTATTCGCCGCTGCCGGCAACAATTTCCGTGATTTCCTGGGTAATTGCGCCTTGTCTTGCACGATTGTACTGAAGCTGCAGATCTTCTATCATCATTTGAGCATTCTTTCCGGCAGAGTCCATTGCCATACGTCTTGCGGCAACTTCGCTTGCGTAGCTTTCTCGAATATAACCCATAAGCTTACCGTTGACATATTCGGGAACGGCTGCGTTAAGTATAGTCAGCTCATCGGGTTCGAATATCGTGCCGACGCTCTTTTTTGAGGGATCGGACTCAAGCGGCAGTATCCAGGAAATTCGCGCTTCCTGCGTCATAATTGAAACATACTTTGTCGAGATGATTCCCAGCTTGGAGAACTCGCCCTCAACAAACTCTCTGCATAATTCAGCCGAAAGCTTTGCGCCGTCTTCCATCGTAAATTTCTCCGACGACAAAAAACCGCTGCCGAAACGTTCGCATGCTCGCTTTCCGATGGGAACAAACTCAGCTCCCTCAAATTCTCTTGCAAGACGGAAAACGTTTGCATTGTAACCGCCTGCAAGACCTCTGTCGCCTGCAATGATGATTATTTTCGTTTTTCCGCTGTTGTTTGACTGCATATAGGGACTTTTTCTGCATTCGCCGCACGCTGTCAGAAGCTCCACCACCTCGGTGACCGCCTCCGAATACTGACGGCTTTTGTTCATAATTTCAGAGGCATGGCGGATTTTTGACGAAGCAACAAGTCCCATAGCTTTTGTAAGATGCAGGGTTGAGTCGACGCTCTTGATCCTCGTTCTCAGTGCTTTTGTATCGGCTCCCACAAAATCACCTCTTCATCTCGTTGAGCGTTGTTTTAAGTGACTCGATGTCACTGTCGTCAAAGTATCCCTCTTCAATTCTTTGAAGAAATTCCTTGTTTTCGTTGTTAAGCTTTTCATAAAGACGTTCTTCGTATTCATGAACCTTATCAACAGGCACGGAATTGAGATAACCGTTGATAACTGCATAAACGATCGCAACCTGACAGCCGACGTGAACGGGGGAGTTTCTGTTCTGCTTGAGAACTTCCACTATTCTTTCGCCGAGAGCCAGACGAGCCTTGGTGTCTGCGTCGAGGTCGCTGCCGAACTGAGCAAAAGCCTGCAGCTCACGATATTGCGAATACAAAAGCTTAAGCTCGCCCGATACCTTTTTCATACCTTTAAGCTGAGCCGAACCGCCTACACGGCTTACGGAAATACCGGGGTTTATCGCAGGCATGATTCCCGAATGGAAAAGCTCCGTTTCGAGGAATATCTGACCGTCGGTGATAGAAATTACGTTAGTCGGGATATAAGCGGAAACGTCGCCCGCCTGAGTTTCGATGATCGGAAGAGCAGTGATCGAACCTCCGCCGTATTCGGGCGCAACACAGGCAGCACGTTCGAGAAGTCTTGAATGCAGATAGAAAACATCTCCGGGATAAGCCTCACGTCCCGGCGGTCTGCGAATAAGCAGCGAAAGTGCTCGATACGCAACAGCGTGTTTGCTGAGATCGTCGTAAATAATAAGCACGTCCCTGCCTTTTTCTCTGAAATACTCAGCCATTGCGCAGCCCGTGTACGGGGCAATGTACTGAATAGGCGCGCTTTCTGCGGCAGAAGCGGAAACTATGATAGTGTATTCCATAGCCCCGGCTCTTGAAAGCTCGTTTGCAAGCTGTACAACGGAGCTTGCTTTCTGACCTATTGCAACATAGATACAAAGCACGTCCGAATTTTTCTGATTTATAATGGTATCTATCGCTATTTCGGTTTTACCCGTTTGTCTGTCGCCGATAATAAGCTCACGCTGACCTCTGCCGATGGGTATCATACTGTCAATAGCTTTGATACCTGTCTGCATAGGCTTTGAAATACTTTTTCTCTCAATTATTCCCGGAGCTTCACTCTCTATCGGACGAGTTTGCGAACAATCGGCGGGACCCTTTCCGTCGATCGGCAAACCCAAAGCGTTGACAACTCTGCCGAGAAGCGCTTCGCCCACAGGAACGGACAAAACTCTGCCTGTTCTTCTAACGGTAGTACCCTCTCGGATATTATTGCTGTCGGAAAGAATAGCAACCGATACGGTTTCGTTTTCAAGATTCTGAGCCATGCCGTAAGTGCCGTCCTCAAATTCAAGAAGCTCACTCGACATACATTCTCTCAAGCCGTAAACTCTTGCTATTCCGTCGCCGACAAGAATAACCGTTCCTGTTTCAGCCATTTCGATTCTTGATTTATAGTTTTTGATCTGATCCTTAATAATACTGCTGATTTCTTCAGGCTTCAGACTCATTTTT
>CACYDY010000141.1 GCA_902773245.1 uncultured Ruminococcus sp. | reverse complement strand
TTGCATGGCATTGATATAACAAAACCTGAAAGAGAAATTGTCATGGGGCAGTATCGTGACAAGGATGGCAATTTCATCAATAGATATGTCAACCCCGATGGGACTTACGCTGAAAAGAAAGAAGATTTCCTTGCTCGTGTTAGAGAGAACTCTGAAGAGTACAGAAAAGTCAAGGCTGTCGCAGATTGGATTGAGTCTCAGATCGAAGCGTTGATTTATGTCAAAGATATATCGGCTGATTATTCAGACCATGTACTTGAATTTGAGATTCGCAAAGCTGTAATTACCAAGGGTGTTGAATTGTGGTTTTATGATTGTGTTTTACACATAGTCATCGTTCATTGTGAGATGATCGTAAAAATACCTATCGAATTGCTGGAAAACCCTAAAGCCTACTAAACCTTAATGGTGACGAAAGTAGAAACAATTAGTAGGATGGCGCACGGTTAAATCCTAAACGCTATTTACAATGGGCAATCAGCAGCGAAGCCTCATAAGAGGAACGTTCAGAGACTATCCCTTTGGGAGTAGGGCGCAAGCGATTGGCGCTCGAAGTGGTAGGCATCCTGTGGTATAGGATGAAGATATAGTCCGCGCTTCTATGAAAGTAGAAGGAGTGCTTTTGCACCGATACGACGTAGCGAGTCGAAACTTATTGTGAGGAATTGTGAAATAACTATTCACCACCTCTAAGCAACAAAAGAGAGGAGGTGATAACATGCTTAAAGGTTATAAAATAAGATTATACCCAACAAAAGAACAGGAGAAATTAATTTGGGAGCATATTCATGCAAGTAGGTTTATGTGGAACTATATGCTTAATGTCCAACAAGAAAACTATAAAAACGGCGGGAAATTTATAACAGATTTTTCGATGCATAAAATGGTTACTCCATTGAGAAAAGAAGAAAAATACAGTTGGTTGCAAAATGTTTCAATTCATATGTTGCAGCGAACATGTAGCGATCTCGCAGAAGCATATAAATATTTCTTTTCTGGCCAAAATGGATACCCAAAGTATAAAAGTAAGAAAAACGCTAAAAGTGCATTCCCCGCAAGTTCTGATAATTTTTATTTTAAAAATAATATAGTTCACATTCAAAAGTTGGGCAAAATAAAATACAAATCAGATTTCTCTTTCCCTTATGGCAAAACTTGTAGATATTATAATGTACGTATCACGTTCAAGAGAGGTAAATATATTTTATCCTTTTCAAAAGAGTGCGAAAGCCAAGCACCAAAATTAAACGAGAGTTTTGCTGGGATAGATTTGGGTGTAAAAGAATTAGCTGTTGTAGCTTGCAATGACAAGAAATATGTATTTCATAACATAAATAAATCAAAGAGAATAAAAAATATTCAAAGTAGACTTTGTTTTTATCAGCGTTGCGCATTTAGGAAATATGAATATTCAAAAGAAAAAAATAAAGGCCAATATGTAAAAACAAAGAATATTAAGAAAATAGAAAAACGTATTTCTGACTTATATGCAAGAAAAGCAAACATATTGGATGACTATACTCATAAAGTTAGCAAATCTATTGTTTCACTCTTGCCTTCAAAAATCACTATGGAAAACTTAAATGTTAAAGGGATGCTTAAAAATAGACATTTAAGTAAAAGCATACAAGAGCAAGCTTTTTATAAGTTTATATGCAAAATGAAATACAAGTGTGAGTGGAATGGAATAGAGTTTGTTTTAGCAGACAGGTTTTTCCCAAGTAGTAAAACTTGTTCTAACTGTGGCGCAATAAAGAAAGATTTAAAACTTTCAGAAAGAATATTTGTTTGTCCTGAGTGTGGTTTTTCAATTGATCGTGACTACAATGCAGCTATTAATCTTATGAAGTATACAGTTTAATGAATTAAAAACAAGCTGTAACCTTTGAGGTGTCGTTACACCTTTATATTGCGGAGTGTTATATAAACGCAAGTAGCTTCGGCAAAAGCGGACACTGTGAAACAATAAGTTCTAATTATTGAACATAACGGACGTGTAAAAACGAAAATACAGGGGAGTGGAGTAGTTTCAAGATTACAGTACAAAAGTTATCTGAAATATGTAAACCACTCAATGTCTTTGGCTATCTATCTATGCAATTAAATGATGAAACAAATAGTGTTGCTCCTGATGCTATGACTTCATCTAATATTGCTGAAGCTAAACAAACAAAGCATGTGCTCGATAGCCTCATTATGATAAAACAGATTGATAGAGATGATTATCACAAGTATGAATACAAAAAACCAAACGATCCAGACTGGGGTTCTGCTGTCACATGTAGTTTGTCCCCAGTTAAAACATACTATTGTTTTGTAATTGACAAAAACCGTTCTGGTTCAAAGACAAAGGTGTTATTTGAAGTCAATCTAAACTTAAACACTTGGGTAGAGTGCGGAGAATTAAGAAGAAGGAGGTAATCTGTTGTGGATGTCACTTTGTTGAAAGAGTACATCGTTGATAATGACCATGTTAGTGGCATCCTTGAAGCGCTTGGGTGCAAACAGATTAAGCGACATCATGACAGATTTACCGCTTGTAACGCAGATAATGGCGATAATCCTCAAGCGGTTAATGTGTTCCTTCCTTCTTTGATAGTTGTAAATTATACTCGTGACCTTGACAGTATTTCAAAGTATCATGACATCTTTACACTTGTTCAGTTCTACAAAAAGTGTGACTTCTT
>CACYDY010000140.1 GCA_902773245.1 uncultured Ruminococcus sp. | reverse complement strand
TTTTGATTTTTGAGTTTTAATTAAGCGGGGTGTTAATTATGTACGATTACAACAGATTGAAAAATCACATCAACGGAGTAGAATCATCTTCGTATGAACTGTTTGGTTCTCATATCCGTGACGGCGGAGTTGATTTTTCTGTTTTTGCGCCAAATGCCGCAAACGTCAAGCTTATAGCATCGCATAACGGCTGGAACGATATTCAGATGGAACGTGACGAGTTGGGTGTTTGGAGAGTCTTTGTTCAAAATATAGGTGAAGGTATTCATTATAAATACAAGATATTTTCACAGGACGAACAATACACCGAAAAAACCGATCCTTTCGGCTACTACACAGAAGTACGCCCCGACAGCGCATCCATAGTTTATGATATTGACAATTATTACTGGCGTGACGAAGAATGGATCAAAAACAGAAATAAAAATTATACCAATCCCCTTAATGTATACGAAGTCCATTTAGGTTCATGGAAGGTTAAAGACGGTAAAACAGGCGATGATAAATACTATCGTTACGAGGAGCTTGTTAACGAATTGATACCATATGTAAAGGATATGGGTTACACGCACATTGAGTTTATGCCGCTTACAGAGCATCCTTTTGACGGTTCGTGGGGTTATCAGGTGACCGGATATTATGCGCCGACAAGCCGCTACGGGGAGCCTCGTTATCTTATGGATCTGATCGACAGCTGTCATATCAACGGAATAGGAGCTATACTTGACTTTGTGCCCGTTCATTACGCAAGAGATGAAGCAGGACTTGCTTATTTTGACGGTTCGTGTCTTTATGAAAGCGAAATCCCGCAAATGAGAGAGTCCGCATGGGGTTCTGTGAGATTTGACTATTCAAAGCCTCATGTTCACAGCTTTATTCGATCGGCTTTGAATTTTTGGATAAACAAATATCATTTTGACGGTATCCGATTTGATGCGGTAGCGTATATGTTTTTCCCCGACGGAAATCCCCATACACCTGAGTACGACTGCGGTTCATGGTTTTTAAAGAATGCTCTGTTCACGCTGAACGCTTATCACCCCGACGTTATGTACATTGCAGAGGACTCGAGCTGTCGTGAAAAGGTTACTGCGCCTGTGGTTTACGGCGGATTTGGGTTTGACTATATGTGGAATTTCGGCTGGTCTTCGGAAACTTTGAGGTACTTGACAACTCCGTATGAAATGCGCGCGCAAAATCACAGCATGATGACATATCCGATGTTTTATTTCAATCAGGGCTTGTTTATGCTTGCGCTGTCACACGACGATGTTTCCAACAGCAGGTCGACGATTATCACAAAAACCTACGGAAGATCTCAGGAAGAGAAATTCGCAAATCTTCGTACATATTATATGTATCAGATGACCCACCCCGGAAAGAAAATGAATTTCATGGGAAACGAGCTTGCGGAGTATATGGAGTGGAAAGACGATCAGCCGCTTGGCTGGAATCTGCTGACCTATCCGAATCATGACAGCTTCCATGAATATATCAGGGAGTTAAATAAGGTATACAAAGAAAATCCGGCTCTTTATGCGCAGGATTATGACATATCGGCGTTTGCTTGGATCGATCTGCAAAATGCAGGCAATAACATATACGATTACAGACGTGATGATTTTAACGGAAATCCTTTGTATATTGTGTTGAATTTTTCGCCGTATCAAAAGGACTATTGGCTCGGAGTCGGTTATAACGGCTTTTTCAAAGAGGTTCTCAATTCCGACCGAGATATTTACGGCGGCTCCGGTATGAGAAACTATAATCTTAAATCGAATGAGGGTTACCTTAATATTAAGCTTTCGCCGCTTAGCGGAGTTATTCTCAAGCCTTGCGCGGAAAACGAAGTGGATACCGAACCTAAGCCTGAAACCGAACCCGACAAATCAGCCAGCGCTGAAAAGGGCACTGATGGGAAAGAAGCTTCCGATGAATCGTAATTATTAATAATAAGTAAACAGACTGACCTAAAAAGTGTTAGTCTGTTTTTATTTACTGTGAATAATATTATAAATACGCCTTAAAAGTTACAGATGTTTAATAAATTCAAATTTACATGTATAAATTTAACAAAAATATATTTCCTTTTACAATTGCGATTAAACAAGATTGATTTTTGACGACAAAACTCGAGCAAATTTGAATAATTTGTAAATAATTTTTTGAATTTTTAATTCATACTTTTTAATAAACTGTAATTAAAAATTAAATTTTATTTTTTTAAAGTTAGGGTGTCAGATATTATCAAAACCGAAAAAACCGCATAAAATCGGGGTTTTTTCTTGTTTGATCAGGATGATGGCTACATTGCTGTAACACTTTTTGTGCAGTTCAACCATTTACTCGCAGACGGGTTATGTGTTAAAATTGTAAAGAAAACAGAAGGCGTGCGCCTTCGGAAAGACGGTGGATACCAATGGTATTAAATAACAGGAAAGCACTTAAATTAGTGGTATGTATGTCTTTAATTGTTGCATTGGCGATCTCCGTATGGGGTTTTTCTGTATGGGCAACATTTGAGAATACGAACTACAATTCGGGAGATCAGGCAGCCGATATTGTTAATGTGGCTCAAACACAGGTTGGCTATGCAGAGGGTTATAACAGCTACACAAAATACGGCGACTGGTATGGACTGCCAAATTCTGATTGGTGCGCAATGTTTGTTTCATGGTGCGCAAATCAGGCAGGCGTGGATAATGATGTTTTTCCGTCATTTGCTCTATGTTCGGCAGGTGCGGATTGGTTTATTTCACAGGGAAGATTTCACTACAGCGGAAGCTACGCTCCGCAGGCGGGTGATCTGATCTTCTATTCCTCTTATGGAAATATTTATCACGTAGGTCTTGTTACCGGTTCTGACGGATCCAATGTTTATTCAATTGAGGGTAACTACAATGAAATGGTTTCAAATGTAAGCTATCCCTTGTCTTACGGTGATATCTTGGGTTATGCAACCCCGGCTTACTCAACCGAGAGCGACGACGCTGTTGTTGAAGAAGAGCCGGAGAACAGTGAGATCATAGAAACCGTTTTGACAAACGAAACTCCGCAAGCTTCAACAGACGAAGAGGACTCGGATATCGTAAGCGGCAATGATACATCTGTGGACGAAGATTCCGACATAACAGAAGATTCGGACAGCTCGAAAGACTCTGACATAGCAGAAGATTCGGACAGCTCAAAAGACTCTGACATAGCAGAAGATTCGGACGAAGAAGCTTCTGAAAATGACGAAAAAGATGTAACTGCGGATACCGATTCCGAAGAAGTTTCCGATACCGATTTTGACTCAGGCTCGGATTCAGATTCTGACTCAGACGAAAAAGATGATTCTGACATCGAAAGTGACGCTCAAACCGATGATTCGGATACAGATTCCGATGAGGAAGCGATCTCTGAGGATACGACCATAACTGTAGTATTGCTCGGCGATGTAAACGATGACGGTGAAGTTGATGTTTTGGATTCGCTTTTGGTTCAGAGATACTTGGTTCTGTCACTTGATGACGAGATCAATGTATTGAATGCCGATGTAAACAATTCGGGTTCGATCGATATTGGAGATGCATTGGTTATTCTCAAAATGGTAGTTGGACTTGCTTGATCACTTGATCAAACATACAATGCAATAACTGACATACAAATGCGATCGGCGTACTTTAAAGTATGCCGATTTTTTCTTTACCCGAAGTGGGCAGTAACTTTGCGTTGAAAGTCCGCTGTCCTCGTGGTTCTATTGGAAACAAAAAGCAGCAAGGGAGCGTGCAGTGATGCTATGACTGAAACGGACAGAAAGTACGGTGCAGAAAATTTGCCCGAAAGTATACTTGACAGAGAAATAATCTTAATCAGACGTACTTAAAGGTAAAGCGAAACCGAGGCTCGTTAGGAATTTACTGAACCCTATTATCATTTTTCATAAGTTTCTTGTCGATCGTATATCCGATATTTATATCCTCAGGCTCAACACATCAGGCGATGGCAGGAGGGATTCTTAACTATGCTGAAAATTACCCCTTGCAGGTGTTCAAGATGTATGGCGGCATACTAAGTAAGGTACGATCGAATTTGAAAAAAATGATAGGTGTTGTTTTCCACAAGTTCGGAGAAAAAACTATTATCAAACAACGTAGATAAATTCACAGCGAATTTCCGGTGAAGATAAGCCAGCTGTTCTGGGGGACTTATGCAGTTCCCGGCAGATATGAGGATAGTTGAGCCGGAGAATATCAGGGAGCAGTTTCGTGAATGGGTGATGTTGGCGGTCGAAAAATATAGTGATATA
>CACYDY010000139.1 GCA_902773245.1 uncultured Ruminococcus sp. | reverse complement strand
TTTGTCATTTCCGTTTTTTTGGGTGTTTCAATGGTGTTCTCTTTGGCGATAATTTTGGTAGTTAGCAGAAAAAAACGTCGTTGTTAATTACTATATACAAAACCCACTCACAAACATATGGTTGTGAGTGGGTTTTGCAAAACGAATTAGCTGAGATGGAATATTAATAGTTATTGATAGCCTTCAGTTTTTAAATTGAAGCGTAATATTGAATTATAAACTTTATTCAAACGATTGGTCAATTTCATATCCCATATCTAAATAATCAAAGTAAGCTGTGCAGCCTCCAACAAATATTCGATCTACTAACTGTATAGAACCATTATTTAACCCTGCTTGCAAAGCACTTTCTTTTTTCTTTTGACCTGTTTTTTCACCGTACCAATAGTATATTCGATAAGTTTCAATATTTATGTAATAGTCATTATTTGAATCATAATACACAGGTACACGTACTCTGTTGGTAGAGGTATAAGTGTGTCGGGATACTTGTTCAGATAATAATCCAGCTTGCTTCCTTTGGGTACAGTATAGCTTTCGGGAACTAATGTATTATTCTTGTATAATCCGTACATTATTCCTGAAAAATCTCGACCATGGGAGTCGCTGTCCCCGGTACTTGACCAATGTTCACCGTTTGTAGTTAAAATCGTATTGTCGGTCATATCTCGATATATTGGTATAACAACGCCATTGTCGCTTTTTTGTTCGTTAGAATTAGTATTATCCGGCACTGTATACTCATATGTTATAATTTGTTGTTCGGGCTGCTTTCCGTCCGATATGGTGAATGTGACACGAGATTTTTTGTCTACCTCTGTACCCTCGGCAGGCGATTGTGAAATAATCTGCCCTTTTGGTACGCTGTCGTTATACTCATAATTACCCGTATAATAGAGATCAAGTGAAGTCAATGTACTCATAGCAGTATTTGAATCTTGTCCTACTAAATTGGGAACAATTACCTTGTTGCTTTCGGGCTGCTGCGTAGTGTTTTGGCTTGCGGAAATTACTTCTTCGGGTTGGCTGCTTACTGTTTTTTCCGATTTCTTTTCCGATGCAGCCGATTTACTTTCGACCGGCTTTTTACCCTTTGATACTTTAAGAGATATTTTTGAATCGGTATCTATATCGGTATCGTCGCCGGGGGATTGGGAGATAACTTTTCCCTTATCCACCGAGTCGTTGTATTGTTCCTCTATGCTGTAGGTGAGATTCAGTTCGTCGAGAAGATCCGTAGCTTCTCCCACGTCTTTACCTATTAAAGAAGGAAGAGAAAGCTTTTCAATTTTGCTTTCAACGGTTTCGGAAACGTTCGATGTCGCCTGTGCAGAGGCAGCTTTAGAGTCGACTGCTTTTGAAGATACAAGTTCTTCTGCTGCCGGGTTTGAGTTTTTATAATTCGAATTTGAAAATATCACCAGACCAAAAAAGACGGCAATCAACAAAACCGCAGAACCCGCAATTATTCCTGCGTATGCAGGGATAGACATCTTTTTTCTTTTGGAAATGTTTACATATTCGATATCTGTTGAAGAAGTGCTTTTGTTGTCAGCAAGAACGGTTACGTAGTTTTCTTGATTCTGAGGGGCAGCAGAGGGTTGATCTTTGCTTTCTTTTTTTGTTTTTGTATTGCTTTTAGTTTTGTCTGCGGTGGGTGTTGTAAAAGATTTTAGTAATGAATCAATACTGTCAGTTCTGTGATTATAATCGAGGGCAAGTGCCGATTTTAAAGCATTTGCAGCATTTTCGGGAACGCCGTATTCTGAGGAGAGAACCGTGATTTTTGGGAAGTTATCCTCGAGCGTTTCGCCCAATTCTTCATTAGGGTTTTCTCCTGTGAGAGCAAAATAGATAGTTGCGGCAAGGGAGTAAACATCTGTATAAGTTCCGTCTTTTTTTAGAAAGGCTCTCTGTTCGAAAGGGGAGTATCCCGGACTGAACGCCATACCCACAGAGGCAAATGTTTTTGCGGAGATTGAGCGGGCAAGTCCGAAATCTATTAAAACAAACTGCTCGCCCCCTTTTAGAGATTTTCTTATCATTATATTTTGAGGTTTTATATCACGATGCAGAATATGACGACTGTGAAGATGCTCCAAGCATTGCATTAGCGGAGTGATTTTTTCGTAAAGCTCGTCCCAAGTATAACGGCCTTCGCTCATCACACGGTCATATAGATTTATGCCTTCAATGAATTCTGTTATCATGTAAGCGGTGTTGTTTTCTGAGAAAAAGTCATAAACCTTGACGATATTTTCAAGACCTTCACCCTCGGAAAGATGTCGGCATTCCTTTTCTGTTTTATTCATGATCTCTTCTAAAGAAATATCCGAACGATATGCAACCTTTAACGGTTCGGGATTGGTTTTATCAAGTATATTTCTGTGAAAAAGACCCGAATAAAATGTTTCTTTGATAAGTACACGTTTGTTGAGTTTTTTGTCAAAACCGATGTATGAGATTCCGAAACCGCCGCTTCCGATAGATTTTCCCACAAGATATCTTCCGTTGTTGAGCAGTGTTCCTGCAGGAAGCTCGTTACTCTGAGCGTAATGCACGTTATAC
>CACYDY010000138.1 GCA_902773245.1 uncultured Ruminococcus sp. | reverse complement strand
TTTTTATCTTAAAACATTAAGCAACTTCAATTCCGTAATGACCGCAAAGCGCTGCCAATCCGCCCTGGAATCCGCTTCCGATAGCGTTGAATTTCCAGTCGCCGTTTCTCTTGTAAAGCTCGCCTACAACGATAGCTGTTTCAATTGAGAAATCCTCGCCGAGATCGTAGCGAACTACTTCTGCGCCCGAATCCTGATCAACGATTCTGATATAAGCGTTGGAAACCTGACCGAAGTTCTGATGTCTTCTGTCTGCGTCATAGATAGTAACGGTAAACGCTACTCTCTCGATATTAGCCGGGATCTTTGAAAGATCAACAACGATCTGCTCGTCATCGCCGTCGCCGCTTCCGGTAAGGTTATCACCCATATGCTCTACTGCGCCGCTTGCGTGCTTGAGGTTGCCGTAGAAGATGAAGTCTTTGTCGGTCGGGCAAAGTCCGTTAGAACCGAGAACAAATGCGGAAGCGTCCAAGTCGAAGTCGTAACCGCCGTCAAACGCATTAACGTCCCAGCCCAAGCCTACCATGAGATGCTTCAGACTCGGATTGCCCTTTGTAAGATCTACCTTTTGACCTTTTGATAAGTTGATTGCCATAATAATATCCTCCCTTTGTGTGCAGTTTGTATCTGCGCTGATTAATTATGATGTTAACCACCGATTAAATTACCGGTGCTGTTAGGCATATGATAATTCTTGTAGAAATCCTGCTTGATATTTTCAAGTCTTGCCTTGGCATCGATACGCTCTCTCTTGGCATCTTCCTGAATATTTCTCGTTTCCTGGATACCGTCCATGATGATCTGCCAGGTTGTTTCAAGCGTTTCGGTTTTAATGGAGCTGCCCGACGAAAGTCTTGCGATCATCTTCGACTGCTCGACTGTATTCTGGGCATTTCTGACAAGAAGCTCGTTTGTTTTCTGATCGAGTGCGGAAAGCGCGTCCGCCTGTATTTTCTGACGCTTGAGCATGATAGCCTGAGCAAGCGCCTGCTTGAACACAGGAAGCGTGATTATAAACGCAGAATCTATCTTTCTCACAAGATTGTAGTTGCTGAATTCCATAGTTTTGATCAGCGGAACGGACTGCATTGCAACGCTTTCGGCCGTTCTCAGATCGCTGACTCTCTGTTCGAGCATTCCCAAAGCCTGCTCGCACGACTGGATTTCGAACTGGATAGCGCTGTCGCCCGTAAGCTCAAGATCGCTTTTTCTCTTTGTGATATAATTCTGAATTTCCTGACAGCCCTGCTCACCCGCAAGAATGTATTTTACAAGCTGGTGATAATACTCGATGTTTGCCTCGAACATATCCTCAAGACGTCTGTTTGTCTGACCGATCTCGTTTTCGTACTGCTTGAGCTGAACGTAGATCTTGTCGACCTCGTCGCCCATAGAGTTGTATTTGTGAAGTATCTTTTCGATCTTTTTTCTTTCGTTTACGAAAAGACTTCCGAAACGCCCCTTCTTTTCCGAAAGCTCGTCCGCGTCAAAGGCGCTCATTATCTTGGCAAGAGTGTTCAGCATGGTGCTGGAATCGTTAAGCTGAGAGATATCTGCGTTTTTCAAAACCACATCGGAAGCCTTTGAGATCTTGTCCGCAGCTTCCGCGCCGAATTTAACTATCGAATTAAGATCGTTGAGCTTGATCTCGCCTGCAAGCCTGTCTATTTCGGCTGAGTTTGTCAGCTGCGCAGTCATGTTGTTTCTGTCGGCAACAATGTCATACTTCTTAGGCTCTTCCTTAATAAGCGAAACGCTCGAAGCTATCGGCTGCGCTGTTGTCGGCTGCGCCGTAGGAACGGCAGCAGGTTCGCTGTTTACATTGTTAAAATCAATTCCCATATCTACTTCCCTTTCTTAAAAATATTTTTAAAAAATGAATTTTTAGTCCCCTTTCCCGGCTTTGGCGGCGGAATTTTCATCTTTGGCATTTGCAGATCGTACATATACTCACCGATCTGGTGTTCGTCCAAAACGCTTTTGGTAAAATAATTTTCAACCGTCTGATAGCCTGTCGGAACAAAAAAGACAACATCAAATCCCATCAGATTCAGAAAAGCCGCTATTATGGCGTCCTCCTGCGTTACGGGATTTTCGGTCGTATTTATATAAATAAATTTCGGATTTGTTTTGGTAAAATCATACTTTTGGATCAGTCTTACAAGCTCTGTCTGAAGATTGAGCGCAGTTGCGGCAATATTGTATTCCGTACCGTTGACGAACGTTCCCGCTATCAGCTTTGAATCTATCAGAAGCTGGATCTTGTCAAGGATAAGCTGCTGAGTTTCTTCTCTCAAAAAGCCGTATCGGTAGTATTGATTGCGCAGTATCGCTTCACGCTGGAGCTTGCCGTTTCGAAAAAAGCTTGCGGCATTGTACTTCATGGAATTAGGCGTGTTTGCAGAAACGTAAGGAACGCTGCCCACCAAAAAAGTATCCTCTGTGAGAAGATCTTTTACGGACTGCCAGTATTTTTGTACATTTCCGTCCTTGACTCCGGACACCTTCGCAAATATTACCGGAACGTTCACCGTATCGCCGTAGGTGCTGAAATTAGGTCTGAATTTCAGTTCCTGATCCCACAGAATCGATATTTCCTCATACATCGTTTTCAGCGTAACGGAATTAGCCTTGCTGTACTGATGATTACGATAAATACCCGTTCCCGTATACATAACCTCGTCAAGCTCTCTTTCCGCATGATATGCTGCGGTAGCGATCCGAAGTCCGCTGTGATCGGTCGGAAACTCCGTAATGCTCAGCGACTGAACGTAATTCCTTTCAAAAAGAGATTTGTCCTCCAGTATGCATTTTGTATTAAGATTAGGAACAAGTATCAGGACATCGCACGGCAGCTTCGAGAGCATTTTCAGAAACAATACTTCAAACTCGGTTTTGCAGCCGCCAAAAAATATAAACACGGAAACAAACGGCATACTCCAACCCGAAAACAGAGTGTTCATGTATCTGAAAAGCCAGCACAAAAGGTGAACCGCTCTTCCGACAAGGCGATTAATATTTGACGGTTCCTTCTCGGCTTCTTCAAGCATAACGTCAACAAAAGCCTTGACCATAAGCTTTTCCAGTTCTTTATTCTGCTGAAAAACTATTCGTTTTGAAAGATCGGAGATCATCTGATTTACGCCGTGATAAGTCCCTTTGTTGACAAAGGATATCTCGGGCGGCGCAGGCAGGGGAATTTCATTGTTTATCAGCACATATCCTCGTTTGCTGTTTTTTATGTCAAGATAGAAAGTGTAAAGCTCATTTTGATATGTCACTTTATCCTCTGCTCCGTAAACTCTGCAAAAAGCGTTGTAAAAAAGATTGGGATCGCCGCCTCTTGTAACAGGAGCTTTTTTTATATCTTCAAAGATCTCTCCGGAAAGCCATGCGTTGGTACAATTCCGAACACTCGGCGGATTTCCGTAAAGTTTTTTTCGCTCTTCCCTTTCGCTCAAAAGATTTTGCAGAAAGCTTATTCCAAAACCGTCGGGAAAACCCGTAAGTCCGTTTTTTACAAACGGGTCGGACAGCATCGAACGAGGATCAAGCTTGGAATACTCAGCCCCGCCGTCGTTCTGGACAAGAACGACGTCACAGCCCGAATTGCTCAGAACATTCAGAATATAAAGATCATAAATTCCCATGTCGCCGATATAGAGAATTTTAGGCGCATTGTCGTTTCCGATACGGCTGACAACGCTTTCAAAGCGGTAGTACAGCCAACACATAAACTTGACATAGGAATTTTTCAGAACATTGTCGTTTTTGCCGAGATTTCTAAGCGACACCAAAGCGCCGTACAGAGCGTCTGCCAACGCTGTACACTGAACCGTACTCAGGCGAGGCAGCCATCTGTTGATCGACTGACCGATAAAGAATTTTTCAAGCTTGAAATCAGTTCCCATCATTTCCGAAAAGAACATCAGATTTTTTCCGTCCGGATTGGGAATTTTTCCTTGAATCGCCGTACCGTTTTCACGTGTGGATTCGTAGTAATTCAGCAAGAACTCCGTTATTTCGTCATCAATTCCGTTTATTCTGTAAAAGAAAACAGACCTGCCGCTTCTTTTTTCAAGGCGGAGAAAGTAATCTCCGAGATTTTGTATCTTTCCATGTTCAAACATTTAACAATTCACCTGTTGATATCACCTTTTATAATACCTATTCTTTAATCACTATCTACAACTTAAGGATTTATTCCTGTCGACCCAAGATGTTGGTTTTATTTAACATTTATTGACGTCACCCATACCC
>CACYDY010000137.1 GCA_902773245.1 uncultured Ruminococcus sp. | reverse complement strand
GATATTTTTATAAAATAATCATATAATTAATATGTTAGGATAAATTTTGAAATTATTACTTAGATTTTTTATACAGAGAGGTTTTTTTATAATGGATACAAAAACGGAACACTTTTTGAAATGCCTTGACGGCAAAAGAATTGCTCTTTGCGGAATAGGAAGAAGTAACCTTCCGCTTATCGGTTTGTTTACAAAATACGGAGCAAGCGTTATTGCCTGTGATAAAAGAACGCAGGAGCAGCTGGGGGATATGGCTGTGGAAGCGCAAAATGCGGGAGCAAAACTCAGCTTGGGTGAAAACTATCTCAATGATCTTGATGTTGACATAGTTTTCCGAACTCCGGGAATGCGTTACTATATGGATGAGCTTGTTCAAATGAGAAACAGGGGTGTGGTCGTAACGTCCGAAATGGAAGTGTTTTTCGATATTTGTCCGTGCAAAATAATAGCTGTAACGGGCAGCGACGGAAAAACAACAACGACTACCGTTATCTCCGAGTTCCTTAAAGCCGAGGGAAAGACCGTTCATCTTGGCGGAAATATCGGAAAGCCTCTTTTGCCTGAAATAGAGTCATTTTCCGAAAATGACTTTGCAGTAGTGGAACTTTCGAGTTTTCAGCTTATTTCAATGAGAAGAAGTCCCGATGTTGCAGTCGTTACCAATTTGACTCCGAATCACCTGGATATCCACAAGGATATGCAGGAGTATATTGATGCAAAAAGAAATATTGTACTTCATCAAAATGCGTTTTCAAAGAGTGTGCTGAATTTGGACAACGAGATCTCAAATTCCTTTTCGGAGAATGTCAGAGGAAAGCTTTGTAAGTTCTCACGCAGACAGAAGGTTGAGAACGGCGCTTATATGAATGAAAACGGAGATCTGATCTTTTCTGAAAACGGCAGAGAAACAAAAATTATCAACAAGTCGGAAATAAAAATTCCGGGTTTGCATAATGTTGAAAATTATTTGGCTGCAATTTCGGCGGTATGGGGTGATGTTTCGGTCGAGTCCATTGTTAAGGTTGCTAAAACCTTTGGCGGAGTTGCTCACAGAAACGAATTTGTCAGAGAATTAAACGGTGTTAAGTATTACAATGATTCGATCGCTTCAAGTCCCACAAGAACCGCTCTCGGAACATTGTCGCTTTATGACGAAAAAATAATTGTTATCCTCGGCGGCTACGACAAACATCTTGACTATACCGAGCTTGGCGAATTGATCGTAAAAAAGGTCAAAACTGCCATAATAATGGGAGCAACGGGACCTAAGATCGAAAAGGCTATTCTGCAGGCGAAGGATTATTCACAGGGAAATCCGACAATTATTAAGGTTGAGAATATGGAACAGGCTGTGAATGCCGCTTTTGAAAATTCCGAGCCGGGTGATATCGTTTCCATGTCGCCTGCAAGCGCAAGCTTCGATTTGTACAAAAATTTCGAAGAGCGCGGCGAGCATTTCAAGAGCCTGGTCAATGATCTTTGATTTTTGATTTTGAATTTAACATGGTTTACTTTAGTAAACGAGGAGAATTACTATGATTGAGCTGCTCAAAAAACTTTGTACGGCAAAAGGAGTTTCGGGTCGTGAGGAGAATATAAGCAAGCTTCTCAAAGATGAAATTTCAAAATATGCCGATGAAGTTATTATAGACAAAAGTAATAATGTAATTGCAAAAATAGGTGACATAGAAGAACACAATATCATGCTTGACGCTCATCTTGATGAAATTGGATTTGTTGTTACCTATATAGATGAAAACGGTTTTTTAAAGGTAAGTCAGTGCGGCGGAATGGATATGCGTGTAGTTCAGGACACACGTTTCAAGGTTCTTGCCGACAGCGGTGAGATCACGGCTGTTGTCTGCTGTTTGCCGCCCCATCTTGCAGACGGAGGTGAGGATAAAGCTCCGTCTGCCGACAGCATCTATCTTGACACGGGACTTTCCCCGGACAGGGTGAAGGAGCTTATCCAAATCGGAGATGCCGTAGCATATGATTCAACTCCTATCGTGCTGCTTAACAACAGATTCGCCTGCTGTTCCACAGATAACCGTGCAAGCTGTGCGCTGCTGCTCAGAGTTGCTCAGCTTATCAAAGAAAACCCGGTAAATACGGGAGTTACCTTTGCTTTTACTTCACAGGAAGAAACCTACGGAAAAGGAGCGTCGACCGCTGCGTTTTCGATCTATCCCGATGAAGCTATCTCCGTTGATGTAAGCTTTGCCCGTCAAAGAGGAGTCGAAGCTTTTGAGGGCGGAGAAATGGGAAAAGGAGCTATGATCTGCATTTCACCCGTGCTTTCCCGAAGAATGTCTTACAAATTCATATCGCTCGCAAAAGAGAATAACATACCGTATCAGCTTGAGGTGACAGGCGGACTTACGGGAACAAATGCCGATAAGATCTCAATAACCAGAAGCGGAATACCCACTGCCGTAGTTTCAATTCCGCAAAGAAATATGCACACCGGCGCGGAGATCGTGAGCATTGATGACATAGAAAGTATCGCACAACTGATATACGAATATATCAGAACAGCGTGTTGATAGGTGATTTATTATGAATATAGAATTATTAAAAAAGCTTTGCCTTGCTAACGGAGTTTCGTCGGGTGAGGACGAGATCAGGAATATTATCATCTCCGAAATCGACGGCTTTGCCGATGAAGTGGCAGTGGACAAAAGCGGAAATATTATTGTTTTCAAAAAGGGCAGGGAACGTGCCGAAAACAAGCTTCTTTTGTCGGCGCATATGGACGAGGTAGGATTTATAGTTACTTCCGTCAACAGCGACGGAACTCTCGGAATTGATGAAGTCGGCGGTATTGACAGAAGAATTATCTCCGGTAAAAGCGTTCGGCTTTGCTCTTCAAATATTAACGGAGTTTTCGGAATAAAACCTATTCATTTGTCGTCGGGCGACAGCAGAACCGAGATCCCGAAGCTTTCTTCTATGTATATAGATATCGGAGCGCTCGACAAGGAAGACGCCGAGAATAATATCGAAGTCGGCGATCTCGTCGCTTTTGAGGGCTTCTTTGAAGAAAACGAACAAGCGATCATTACCAAAGCGCTTGATGACAGAGTAGGTTGTCTTGTTTTGATCGAACTTATAAAAAGCGAGCTCCCGTTTGATATGTATTTTACATTTGTCGTTCAGGAAGAAGTGGGTCTTAGAGGCGCAAAAACCGCTGCCTATACTGTTGATCCTGATTTTTCAATAGTTGTTGAAACGACTACCGCAGCCGATATTCCAAATGTTGACGAAAGCAAGCAGGTTTGCAGGCTCGGTGAGGGCGCAGTTGTTTCCTTTATGGACAGAAGAACTGTTTATGACAAAGAGCTTTATAAAGAAGCTTTTAACGCTTCAAAAAGGGCAGGCGTCAAGGCTCAGCCCAAAAAGGCTGTTGCAGGCGGCAACGACGCAGGTGTTATCAGCACAACAAAAGGTGGTGTCAGAACGATCGCAATATCTCTTCCGTGCCGCTATCTCCATGCGCCTCACACAACAGCATTTAAATCCGATATTGAGGCTGTCTATCAGACTGTCAGGGAGCTTGCAAACACTATCGCAGGCGGAAAAATATAAATTATGATTTATATTAATGATTTCAGCAGAAAATTTGAACTTGATCTTTTAAAGCTTTGTGAAAATTCGCCTTATGGTTCGAGTATTATTTCTTATCATGAGGCGTATCACGGCAAAAAGTATGATTTTTTGGATTTTTGGATTCAGCGTGATGAAAGCGGCAATGCCCGATGTGTTTTTTGCAAATATTATTCAACGCTGATAATTTGCGGCGAAACACATGATTTTGCCGAGCTTGATGAATTTGTCGGAATGCTTGATTTGTCAAACATATTCTGTGACAGCAGCTTGAATCTTAACTGCGACATGGAGCTTAGAATAGGCGAAACGATGATGTGTGAGTCTGTTGGAAATATGAACTTCGAGATTGACGGCGGGTTTGTAATATGCCGTGTTTCGAGCGATTTTTCTCAGCTGAAAAAGATATATGATCTCCTGCTTCGGGAAAACTCAAACAAGTCGGCGCTGTCGGATTATGAAAGCTATTTTCTTGATATTTCACATCGTATTCGTCATGGTGTGTCGAAGGTTTTCGCAGTGAGAGCTTCCTGCGGAGAAATAGTTTCAACCGCAGCGGTGACGGCAGTTTCAAAGAATTCGTCCGTTATAGGCTGCGTTGCAACCGACAGCGAATATCGGAACAGAGGGTTTGCTTCTGCATTGGTCGGTTATCTGACTGCTAAAGAGCTTTCCAAAAAAAGCCGTGTGTTTTTGCACAGGGAAAGGGAAATACGAATTTATGAAAAAATAGGCTTCAAAACAGTCGGTTATTGGAATGAATACAGTAGTATTTCTTAAAGAATTTGCATTTTTACGAAAAAATCTTTCAAAAATAAGATTATACGGTTGATTTGAAGATTATTTTGTTGTATAATTTCATTGTAGTGCTTTTTTCATTACATATTGATATTTAAAGAGGTGTTTACAATGAGCATAAGAATAGGTATTTATGGCTACGGAAACCTCGGCAAAGGCGTTGAAGCAGCTATAAGACAAAATAAGGATACCGAGCTTGCAGCGGTATTTTCAAGAAGAGATCCCGAAACTGTTAAGATCGCCACAGAGGGCGTTCCGGTCGTATCTGCAAACAATGTTGAGGATTATAAGGATAAAATTGATGTTATGATCATTTGCGGCGGAAGCGCTACGGATCTTCCGACTATGACTCCGAAGCTTGCAAAGCTTTTCAATGTTATTGACAGCTTTGACACTCACGCTAACATTCCGACGCATTTTGCAAATGTTGACGCAGCGGCAAAAGAGGGCGGAAACATCGGTGTTATTTCCGTAGGCTGGGATCCGGGAATGTTCTCCCTCAACAGACTGTATGCAAACTGCATTCTTACCGACGGTGTTGATTATACATTCTGGGGAAAGGGCGTCAGCCAGGGTCATTCCGACGCAGTAAGAAGAATCGACGGAGTTGCCGATGCAAGACAGTACACCGTGCCGGTTGAGGCGGCTTTAAATTCTGTTCGAAACGGTGAGAATCCCGAGCTTACTACAAGACAGAAGCATACGAGAGTTTGCTATGTTGTTGCGAAAGAAGGCGCCGACAAGGCTAAGATCGAGCAGCAGATCAAAACCATGCCCAACTATTTCTCCGATTATGACACAACAGTAAACTTTATCACAAAGGAAGAAATGGCTCGTGATCACAGCGGATTGCCACACGGCGGTCTTGTTATCAGAAGCGGAAAAACGGGACTCAGCGGCGAACATAACCATATTATCGAATACAGCCTTAAGCTTGATTCGAATCCCGAATTTACGGCTTGCGTTCTTGTTGCATATGCTCGCGCAGCTTACAGATTTTCAAAGGAAGGCGCAAGCGGCTGCAAAACAGTGTTTGACGTTCCGCCTGCATATCTTTCTTCGCTCAGCCATGAGGAGATCATTTCTCATTTGCTGTGATTATATAGCAAACGATATTTGAATTGCCGAATAATAACGTTTTCGAGTATAATTAAAACAATAGGACAGTACGATGAGCTTTCTCGTACTGTCCGAAAAATAATACGGGTGTTTTTATGGGAAATGCGATAAAACATTTTATGACTGTAACAAAACACAGACATCAGGTTATTAAACATTGTTACAAAGCCGGGATACTTTGGCAGGGATTAATGCACGATCTGTCAAAATTTTCCCCCACCGAATTTATCCCCGGAGCAAAATTTTATCAGGGAAACAGAAGTCCGAACGAAGCCGAAAGAGAATCCTACGGTTACTCCAAGGCATGGATGCACCACAAGGGACGCAACCGTCATCATTTTGAATATTGGACTGATTACAACCCAAAAACAAAAAAGCTTGAACCTGTTGAAATGCCTTTGAAATATGTAAAAGAGATGTTTTGCGACAGGGTCGCTGCCAGCAAAATCTATTTGGGTGATAGATATACCGATGATTCGCCTCTTGAGTATTTTTTGAAAGCAAAGGGGAAAAGAATGATCCATGAGAACACTTCTCAGCTTCTTGAAAAGCTTTTGACTATGCTTAAAGAAGAGGGCGAGGAGAAAACCTTTGAGTATATTCGTCGTTTGAAATAGCTGATCGGGGGTGCGGTTATAAATCTGAATATGTACTTTAAGAAAAAAACAATTTTAATTATAACCGCAGCAGTCAGTGCGGCGATTTTGACGGGTCTTGTTGTCAAAGCCAATGTAAGCGGTGATAATAATTATGAAATAATGGAAAAATCTGATTTTGACGTGGATTATCAGGCAGATATGCTTTCTTACGCAAAATATCCGAAATATGATACGGAAACTAACGATCGGGCAAAGCATGAGCTTCTTCAAAAAGGGACAGAAAAGCCGGAAACGGCAGACGTTTCCTCAAGAGCGCCGACTGCCGCCGACACTGATAAAAAGACATCGCAAAAAGAGCAGTCGAGCACCGTAAAACCATTAAAAAATACCGATACGAATAAAACCTCCGACAGTGATAAAACAAAAGATCAAAGCGCCGACAGCGAAAAAGGAAGTATAAAGAGTCATCGCCCGAGCAATACAGATACCGACAAAAACACGGATACACCTAAAGACTCAGACGCAAGTGCCCCAATAGCTTCGCACAGCTCCGCCTCCGAAAAACAAGAGCGTTCGAGCGACACTAAAGCTATAAACACCACTGATACCGACAGAACTCTGACCGGCAATAAAAATACCGAGAGTCAAAAACTACACGACGAATCGAAAATTACAAACAGCAGCGTCACGTTGAAAAATGCGGAGATCTCAAGCAGACTTACGGACAGCGATAAAAATACTTCATCAAATAAAACCGAGCAAAGAAAACCGCCCGAAAAGTACCAAATTAAAATATCGCATCTTTCTCAGATCAACGTTTTGCCGACCGGCTGCGAGATAGTAAGCACGAAGACGATACTTGATTATTATGGAAAGAATCCAAGTTATGACGAGCTGCTTTCAAAGATCCCACGTCAGGATCTGAAAGTTACAAAGGACGGAAAGCTTTATGGAGCGTCGCCATTTGAAGCATTTATAGGAGATCCTAAAAAGAACAGCGGCTTCGGGTGCTATCCCGACGTTATCGAAATATTGATCAGGAATTTAAACTATCCCGATCTGTACACTGAAAGTACGAATAATTTACCTCTTGATTTTATCGCCAAAACTTATACTACCCAAGATATCCCCGTTCTTGTCTGGGCAACGATCGGAATGGGAGATTCTGCTCTGACCGATACGTGGTACACAGAAAACTCAGATCATAAGCCGTCAAAAGAAAAGTATAAATGGAGATGCAACGAGCATTGCTTGGTTCTGATCGGCTATGACAAGCAGTATTATTATTTCAGCGATCCGTTGTCGTATAATTCTGTTAAAAAATATGAGAAAAAAATTGTTGAAAAACGGTATAAAGAAGTCGGATCATATAGCTTGCTGATCAGACAAAAAGATAATTAAGACACCCGAAAATCCGGAGAGTTTCGGGTGTCTTGTTTTATTTAATATTGAATTTGGTGAATGAACAGGGCAGAAGATCGCTTAATTTGAACGACTCTATTGTTTTTCCGTCGGTCAGGACTACTTCGAAATCGTCATCGCAGAACTCAGCCATAACTTGGCGGCAAATTCCGCAGGGCGGTGTGAATTCGGTAATTTCGCCCGAACCTGTTCCAACGACCGCAATTTTTGAGAATTGCTTTTTTCCGCCTGATATGGCTTTGAAAAATGCGGTTCTTTCCGCACAATTTGCAGCGCCGAAAGAAGCGTTTTCTATATTGCAGCCAAGAAAAACAGAACCGTCCTGACACAAAAGAGCTGCGCCTACTTTGAACCTTGAATAAGGTGAATAACTGTTCTTTAATGCAGTTTTTGCCAGTTCTATTAATTCATTGTCAGTCATTTTAAAGTCCTCTCGTCACAGGCAAACGGCTGTTTCCAATGCCATTCTCATCATTGTGTCAAATGAGTTTTGTCTTTCTTCGGAGCTTATTTCCGTCTTTTTGAACGGACAGTCCGAAATAGTGAATACCGCAAGTGCGTTTTTGTTTGCTGCCGCAGCATTCATGTAAAGAGCCGCAGACTCCATTTCAACAGCAAGAACTCCCATCGCTTTCCATTTAAGACTGCTGCTTTCATCGGCGTTGTAGAATGTGTCTGAGGTGAGAACATTTCCGACATGAGCCGTAACCGAGTTCTTTTCGCAGGTGTTTACAAATGTTGATAATAATTTGTAATTCGCAGTCGGAGCAAATGTTCCGTTCAGCTTGTATTGACAAGCGTAGTTTGAATCCGTGCAGCTGCCCATTGCGGCTACTATATCGTAAAGATCGAGATCGTCCGAAAATGCCCCCGCAGAGCCGATCCTTATAATATTGTCAACATCATAAAAATTGAAAAGTTCATAGGAATAAATTCCCATCGAAGGCATTCCCATTCCGCTTGCCATTACGGACAATGGCTTTCCTTTGTAAGTTCCCGTGTAGCCGAGCATTCCTCTTACTTGGTTTACAAGAACGGCATTCTCCAGATATTTTTCGGCGATAAGCTTTGCTCTCAGGGGATCACCGGGCATAAGGACGGTTTTTGCAAAATCTTCTTTTTTTGCACTGTTGTGCGGTGTAGGTATATTCATAAAAAAACCTCCAATCTCTTATTAGTTTTATTAATTATTGGATAAATTATATAAAAAAATTACGAAAATGTCAAGATGTTTTCAGCAAATAACAGGGATTGATTTTGCGTATGTCTTTGGCGGGCGGGACTGTGTCCCCGCGAACTGCAAGCCTTTTGAAAAGCCACTTGCGAAAGCCAACTTATTGTTAAAAAAGTTTGGCGGCATTTCGTCCGGGCGTTGGCAGGATGTTGAAAAAAATGTTATTTTGTGTTATTCTAAATCAAGAAACGATCAAAGGTTTTCGGAAAGGTTTTTGCAGAATGAATCAGATCAGTGATAAATTTGAAATTTTGAAAAATTACTTCGGTCACACTCAGTTTAGAAACGGTCAGGAAGAGGTTATTGACAATTTGTATTCCAAAAGAGATTGTGTGTGCATTATGCCGACAGGTGCCGGAAAGTCCATGTGCTATCAAATTCCGGCTATGATGATGTCGGGAATAACGATCGTTGTATCGCCTTTGATCTCGCTTATGCAGGATCAGGTCAACAGCCTTATCCAATCAGGTGTTTCCGCAGCATACGTAAACAGTTCTCTGAATTTGTCTCAGTATGGCAAAGTTCTCAGGCTGATGTCGGAATCTCGCTATAAAATAGTTTATGTTGCACCCGAACGTCTTGAATCCGAGAGCTTTGTTGATATATGCCAAAAAATCGATATCTCAATGGTTGCAGTTGACGAAGCGCACTGTGTTTCACACTGGGGGCAGGATTTTCGCCCAAGCTACCTCAATATTTCCGAATTTATTTCGAAAATCGGGTCACGCCCTGTTGTGGGAGCATTTACCGCAACGGCAACAAAGCAGGTTAAAGATGATATTGTTAAGCTTTTAAAGCTGAACGATCCCTTCCAGGTAACCACAGGTTTTGACAGACCAAATTTGTATTTTTCCGTTTTGCACCCTGAGTCAAAATCCCTCACGCTGATGAGCCTTATCAGACAGCGCCAGTCATTATGCGGAATAGTTTACTGTTCAACAAGAAACAATGTCGAGAAAATATGCGATATTATTAATGAAAACGGTATGACTGCAACTCGGTATCATGCAGGACTTTCGGAGGAGGAACGAAAGAAAAATCAAGATGACTTTGTGTTTGACAGAGTTTCGGTTATGGTTGCAACTAATGCTTTCGGAATGGGAATAGACAAATCAAATGTTTCCTATGTGATACATTATAATATGCCAAAAAACCTGGAGAGCTATTATCAGGAAGCAGGACGAGCCGGCCGTGACGGAAGCCATGCTGAGTGTATTCTTATGTATGCACCGAATGATGTGAGAACGGCGAAATTCTTTATAGAAAACAATGAAAATTCAAAGCTGAGTGAGGAAGAAAAAAACGCAGTCAAAGAACGAGAGCTTGAACGGTTGAAATATATGACAATATACTGTACAACAAAGGATTGTCTGCGTTCTTTTATGCTGAGATATTTTGGTGAGAGAACACCTAATTACTGCGGAAAATGTTCAAACTGTGTGTCGAATTTCGAAACTGCAGATATAACCATAGATGCACAAAAAATACTGTCATGTGTTGTCAGAATGAGAGAAAACTTTGGGATAAAAATGGTCTGCGATGTTTTGAGAGGAAGTCGAAATGCAAGAGTTCTGGGAATGCACTTTGACAGTCTTTCTACATATGGACTTATGAAGGATTATTCTGAGAACAAGGTAAGGTCTATCATAAATTCGCTGATAGTTAAAAACTGTTTGAATATAACAGAGGGAAAGTATCCTTTGCTGAAAATCGGAAAAAATGCAATGCCTGTTTTGAAAGGCGAAGTAAGAATACAAACACAAATATTGAAAGATGAACAGATCAAACCGCCAAAACAAGGCGATAATAGCAATGAGTCGGCGTTTGATGCCGAGTTGCTTGAGCATTTAAAATCTCTGCGGAAGAATATGGCAGCTCGAGCGTCTGTCCCCGCATATGTTATTTTTACAGATGCGGCTTTGAAGGATATGTGCCGCAAAAAGCCGAAGTCGCTCGGTGAGTTCTCCAATGTTTCCGGTGTCGGAAGGGTCAAGGTCGATAAATACGGCGAGATTTTTATAAAAGCAATCACAGATTTTGAAAAATCTCATACTTCCGATTGATAAGAATATATCGTTAGAAGAGCATTTTAATATGAAATTTTGCAGTTTTAAATATAAAAATTGCAAAAAATATCATATACTATTCTCTTGTTCTTGACTTTTTGATTTATTAGTTATATAATTTTATTTGTTAGACAGATTCTATTACCTGTACTTTTTTACGTAAATTTAAGGAGATGTTTTTTATGTTGGATATCAAAATCACCAAAACAACAGAGCCAAAGCAGAAGCCGTCTTCGGATCAGCCGCTCGGTTTTGGTAAGATTTTTACAGACCATATGTTCATAATGAATTATACCGAGGGTCAGGGTTGGCATGATCCGAGAATCGAGCCTTTCCATAAGCTCTCTCTCTCTCCTGCTGCTATGGTTTATCATTACGGACAGGAAATGTTCGAGGGATTGAAAGCTTACAAGGGCGATGATAATGAGGTTTACCTTTTCAGACCCGACATGAATGCAAAAAGAACAAATGTTACAAACGACCGTCTTTGCATTCCGAATATTCCCGAGGAAGATTTTGTACAGGCTGTAAAAACGATAGTTGATATTGACAGAGATTGGGTTCCCACAACTCCGGGTACTTCGCTTTATATTCGTCCTTTCATTATTGCAACGGATGAATTTCTCGGTGTTGCTCCGAGTGCAACTTATTTGTTTATGATCATTCTTTCTCCGAGCGGCGCTTACTATTCAAGCGGATTGGCTCCGGTTGGAATTTGGATCGAGGATGAGTACGTTCGTGCCGTAAGAGGCGGTATGGGCTTTGCCAAAACAGGCGGAAACTATGCTGCAAGCCTTATCGGACAGGTTAAGGCTCACAACGAGGACTATTCTCAGGTTCTTTGGCTCGACGGCGTTGAGCGTAAGTATATTGAGGAAGTAGGTTCAATGAACATCTTCTTCAAGATTGACGGAAAGGTAGTAACTCCTGCTTTGAACGGAAGTATTCTTCCGGGTATTACAAGAAACTCAACCATTCAGCTTTGCAAGAGTTGGGGATATGAAGTTGAGGAGAGAAAGATATCTGTTGACGAGCTTGTTGAGGCTCAGCACAGCGGCAAGCTTGAAGAGGTTTTCGGTACAGGTACGGCAGCCGTTATTTCTCCGGTAGGAAAACTCAGATACGTTGATGATGTAATGCTTATCAACAACGGTCAGATCGGTGAGCTTAGCCAGAAGCTTTATGACACGATGACAGGTATTCAGTACGGCAAGCTTGAAGATAAATTCGGCTGGAGAGTAAAGGTTTAATATTTTTCTGTAACAAAATCTCGATATCGTCATAAAATATCATCAGAGATATTTTTATGGGGTATTGCTTATGAAAGAGATAATTACATCTTTGGATAGAGTACCGATCGGCAGCAAATTTCGTATTTTTGATATTGACAATACATTAAAAATAAAGCGCAGGCTGAGTGAGTTAGGATTTTGTAAAGATGCATTGGCTGATAAGCTTCATGTAGGTTTTATGGGAAGTCCCATCGCCTGCAGGATCTGCGGAGCGGTTATTGCTGTAAGAAACGAAGATGCAGAAAAAATACGTGTAAAATATTTTAAATAATTAAGGACGTTTGATATTTCGTTAGCGGAAGATCAAACGTCCTTTTGTTTGGAGGGATAGTATGGCAAATTATGAAAGAACCTATAACATCGCACTTGCAGGAAATCCAAACGTAGGGAAGAGTACCGTTTTCAACAGCTTTACCGGAATGCACCAGCATACGGGAAACTGGGCAGGAAAAACAGTTGAAAACGCCCGGGGTGAGTATATATATAACAATGCAAAATATCTGATTCAAGATCTTCCGGGAACTTATTCATTGACCCCGAATTCCGCCGAAGAAGAAGTTACGTGTGAGTACATACTTCATGAAAAATATGACGTTTTGGTAATAATTCTCGATGCTGCCTGCCCCGAAAGAAATATTAAATTTGCCGCCGAGCTTCTCGACAAGGTCGGTCACAAGGTCGTGATATGCTTTAATCTGATAGATGAAGCCACAAAAAAGGGAATCACTATCGACACCGAGAAAATGTCCGAACTGCTAGGTGTTGCAGTCATCACAACAGCAGCAAGAAGCGGTGTGGGTATGGATCTGTTAAAGAAAGCTATCGAGAAAACAGCCCGATCCGAGGATAATGAGAATATATCAGCAAAAAAAGCAGATCATAAAGAAGTTTACGCAAAATGCTGTACATTTAAATCAAATAACACAGATCAATTCGACAGAAAAATTGACAAATATCTGATCTCGAATTTGTTTGGAATACCTATCATGCTTATAATGCTCGCTTTTGTTTTTTGGATCACAATTGTAGGGGCAAATTATCCGTCCGAGGTACTAAGCAATTTATTTTCAATGTTAGGAAAGAGATTGAAAGCCTTTATGCTTGAATGCAATTGTCCGGAATTGATAACTTCCGCTGCAATAGACGGTGTTTACACAACTTTGACTTGGATAATTGCGGTTATGCTGCCGCCTATGGCGATATTTTTCCCACTTTTTACACTCATGGAAGATTCGGGATATCTTCCGAGGGTTGCTTTCAATATGGATACCGCTTTTAAAAAATGCAGCGCTCACGGCAAGCAGTCGCTGACAATGGCAATGGGATTTGGCTGCAATGCCTGCGGTGTTACAGGCTGCAGGATAATAGATTCCCCGCGTGAACGCTTGATAGCAATTATAACGAACAGTCTTGTTCCCTGCAATGGTCGTTTTCCGATGCTGATCGCAATTATTTCAATGTTCATGATCGGCAGCTTTAACGGGGCAGCGGCATCGCTGCTCAAAGCCTTGATATTATTAGCGCTGATAATTATTAGTGTAGGCATGACACTGGTGTTGTCTAAATTTTTATCAAAAACGTTTTTGAAAGGCGTACCGTCATCGTTTGTTCTCGAATTGCCGCCGTATCGCCGTCCTCAAATCGGAAAGGTGATCATCAGATCAGTTTTTGACAGAACTCTTTTTGTTTTGCTGCGAGCGATAGTGGTCGCAGCTCCCGCCGGTCTTTTTATTTGGATAATGGCAAATGTTAAGATAGGAGATGCTTCGATATTATCTTATTGCACCGATTTTCTTGAGCCGCTTGGAAGTATATTGGGTCTTGACGGTGCGATACTGATCGCATTTATTTTGGGATTTCCTGCAAATGAGATCGTATTTCCAATCATTTTAATGATATATATGTCAAGCGGCACGCTGACCGAGCTTCCTGATTTGGCTGATCTTAGGGAAATTCTTATATCAAACGGCTGGACGCTGACAACAGCAATCTGTACACTTTTGTTTGCAATGTTCCATTTTCCATGTTCTACGACGTGCCTTACAATATTAAAAGAAACAAAAAGTAAAAAGTGGACTCTGCTTGCGTTTCTTTTACCGTTGGCAGTAGGTGTGGCAGTATGTATGTTTGTAAATCTGAGCACTGCCGCAGGTAATGCCGTCTTGCAATTTTGTAACAATTAAGGAACCACTGATTAAATCACGCCCTACGGGCTTGGCACTCATCTTGCTTGCCTTTTTTCGTCAAATTGCACTCAAATCGTTTG
>CACYDY010000136.1 GCA_902773245.1 uncultured Ruminococcus sp. | reverse complement strand
GCCGGACGAAAAACGCACCCCTACTTTTTGGGTCAGGTAACTTCATCTCCTGCGTCAGAATTTGTCCCTAAGGAGATGTCAACGAACCGGCAACGCCGGACGAAAAACGCACACCGCCTTTTTGGGTTAGGTGACTTAATCTACTGCGTCAAAATTTGTCCCCAAGGGGGTACACTCGAAACAAAATTTGCAGAACCCGGTAAATGCTGCCGGCTTTAATAAAATCAAGCCCCACAATGGCTCAAATCAAGCCGTACTCACTTTTTTTAGTTAAACGGTGACGAAGTTGTTACTATTAAAAAGTTAAAAAATGTAAAAATTTGTTATAGACAAATTCACCGTTTGTGTGTATAATATAATGTGGATTTCTAAGATTGCTTGAAATATTTTCAGAAAGGACGCAAAAACATGAATAATATTAAAAAACTTACCGCTTTGAGCCTTGCAGCAGTCATGGCAGCTGCTTGTACGGGCTGCGGTGATCAGAGCTGGTCATATAAAACAAACGATGTTTCTCTCTCGGCAGGTACTTATATCTATAACCTTATGAACGGTTATTACACTGCCTATGATATGGTGGAAAGTCCCGACGAGGTCAAGAAAATTCTTGAAGTCGAGGTTGAGGACAGCGATACGAACGAGAAGAAAACAGTTGAGCAGTACGCTTATGACTCGGCTGACGAGGAAACAATGAAGATGGTTGCCGTTGAGCAGCTTTTCAAGAACTATGGTCTTGAACTCGATCAGGATAAGTACGAATCCGCAAAAGCGTATACATCGAGCATTTGGGGAAGCATGAAGAAGACCTTTGAGGACTATGGTATTTCGGAAACGAGCTTCGACTATTGCTACTCGGAGTACACGGTCAAGTACACTCAGGTGTTTGAGTACCTCTACGGCAAAGACGGCGAAAAGTACGTTGACGCAGACGCTCTCACGAGCTACTACAAGGATAAGTACACCGGTTATGCTTATTTCAGCCTGAGCATGACAGACTATGACAGCGAGGGCAATTCTACTACAAAGACCGAGGAAGAGATCAAAAAAGCAGCTTCCGATTTTGAGAAGTATGTAAAGATGATCAACAACGACAAGAAGTCCTACAAAGACGCAGTCGCTCAGTATATTTCGGACTATTCTCTCTCATCGGATCCTACTTTCTCAGGCTCTTACAACAAGGAAGAGAGCAATCTTGCCGAGGAGGTTTCGGCTTCTCTTGACAAGCTTAAAGAGGGTCAGGCAGAATTTGTAAAAGCGGGCGAAGGCGAAGGCGCTATTTATTACGTTGTTTACAAGCCTGTTACCGACAGTATTCTCGATTTCCTCGAAGAGGACAGCGATGATGAAGATGACGAAATTGCTGTTGAAACTTCGGACGAGGCTGCCGAAGAGGTCAAGATCTATGATCTCAAGAGCGGTTACTCACGCTACAGCATTTTGCAGGAGATGAAGGGCGACGAGTATTCCGACTATCTTGTTGATTATGCAAAGAGCCTGAATGTTGAAAAGAATAACGCAGTTGTTGGAAAATTCAATCCCAAAATGTTTGTTAAAGATTCCGATGACTAAGGAATCGCCGGATAAATTTCGCCCTATGGGTCAAGTTCTCTAAGGATCAAGTGATACAATAAAGGTGGTTGTATATGTCAAGTAAAATCAAAATTTTATGTGTAATATCGTCGCTTTGCTTTTTGGGTTCAATAGCTTGCTTTTCGGGATATGCCGCCGAGTTGTTCGACAAACCATCGGGCGAGGATTATGCTTTAACTCAGCCGGCTGCTGAATCTGCATACACCGATCCCGGTTATACCGAGCAGCCTGCTTATACCGAACCGACGGTTTCTTACTATGAACCGGAAAGCCCTGTATCCGCATACACCGAACCCGTACAGGAGCCTGTTGTGAGCTATGAACCGGAATACACCGATCCCGGTACGACCGCATCTTATGAGCAAACCTATTCCGACAGCGGATACGGATATGAGTCGACTCCTGCCTATTCGGGGGTTGTGAGCGACGTTGTCGGCGACCAAAGCTATGCTCAGCCGACTTATGATTACAGCAGTACGACCTACAATACCTACAGCGCCTATAACCCGTATAACACCTACAGCACTTATATTGACTATACAAGTCAGTATAACCAGTATGTTGCCAACACATATCAGGCGCAGTATGACGACAATTATTACTACGTCCCTTCATATACCGCTCCCCAGGAAAGCCTGATAGATATCGAGAGCAAGGAGGTTGATACCGATGAGCTGACGCAGGACGACTGGGCGAGGATCATGCTTGATCTTTCCGACGGAAACGTCAGCGACAACGGAGCGAATACCTTCAACTTTATCAAGGAAAATGAAGAAAAAGGCGACACATCGGTTTCGTGGATGCTTTATCTTGGAGCGTCACTGATAGCAGTTGCGGTGTTTATAGTGATTTTTGTGGTAATTACAACAAACAAGGCTAACGATAAACTCAAGTACGCTTGACAGTTTAATTGATAAATAAATCGGAGGACACTTTTGCGGTGTCCTCTTTTTTCTTTAACACATTATTAAATTTACATTCATCAAAACAAGATAATTTTGTGGTTAAATTAAGTTATCCGAAAATCGCTAAAAATAAACCGTAGATCACGCCGGCAAGAGTTCCGTATACGATCACGGGACCTGCTATTGTAAACATTTTTGCGCCAAGTCCGAGAATATATCCTTCGGATTTAAATTCTATTGCGGGAGCCGCAACGGAGTTTGCAAAGCCCGTTATGGGGACGAGAGTGCCTGCGCCTGCGTGTTTGGCGATTTTTCCGTAAATATTCAGAGCTGTGAGAATTACGCCGACAAGAACGAGCGTTATCGATGTCCATGTACGAGCGTTTTGTTCGGCTGCTCCCAGCTTCATGTATAATTCCGTTATAGCCTGACCGACAGCGCAGATAAGACCCCCAACAAAAAATGCCCACAGACAGTTCCTGAAAAGCTTGCTGTCAGGGGAATTTTTTTGCGTAAGTTTTTCGTACTCCTTTTGAGATATTTCCATTTTGTTTCACCTTCGATGTAAATTTTACATTGTTATTATCTCACTTTTTTGAAAAAATATTCGTTTGAGAGCAGTTTGTTTTGCCATACCGCACAAGTTAATTGGCATTTTTAACAAGTATTTAAAACAAATTGTAAAAATAAAAAAATTCTGCATTCAAGCCTTTATTTTAGAGAAATTTTGTTGTATAATAAATAGTGGTCTGTTGAATAAAGTCGCTTTGGAGGTGTCCGATTGGATATTTATCTCGATAATAGCGCAACAACTCGGATATGCCCCGAGGCTGCGGAAAAAATGACTTATATTATTAACAATGTTTACGGTAATCCGTCGTCTACACATAAAATAGGTGACGACGCTCATCGTGAGTTTGAGCTGTCAAGAAAGATCGTTGCGGATCATCTTGGAGTCGACAAAAAGGAGTTGTTCTTTACAAGCGGCGGTACGGAAGCGAATAATATGGCTGTTTTCGGAGCTGCCCGAGCAAGAAAAAGACTCGGTAACAGGATAGTCACAACGGCTGCCGAGCATTCGTCGGTTTTTGAAAGCTGCAAAGAGCTTGAGAACGAGGGCTTTGAGGTCGTGTATCTTTCACCCGATCAAAGCGGTTCAGTCAGCGAAGAACAGCTGCGCACAGCGATAGACGAGAAAACCGTCTTGGTTTCTATGATGGCGGTCAACAACGAAACAGGAGCTTTCTTCCCGATCGACAAGGTGAAAAGCATTATCACCGAGAAAAAATCACCTGCGCTTTTTCACTGTGACGCAGTTCAGGCTTTCGGAAAAATACCCGTAAAGCCCGGCAAGATCAAATGCGATCTTCTCAGCGTATCTGCTCATAAGATCCACGGGCCAAAAGGATCGGGAGCGCTTTTTGTTAAAAACGGCGTTCACATAAAGCCTATCCTTTACGGAGGAGAGCAGCAGGAGAAGCTTCGTCCGGGAACGGAGGCGCTCGTGCTTATAGGCGGTTTTTCGGCGGCTGTGAAGGCTTTGGGGAATATTTCTTCAAATTATCAAAGTGTTCGGGAGCTTCATGATCATGCGGTTGAAAGGCTTAAGGGTCTTGACGGTGTTGTTTTAAATTCGCCCGAGAACTCCTTGCCGTACATCATTAATTTTTCGGCGTTGGGTATCAAAAGCGAAACGATGATGAATTTTCTTTCAAGCAGAGGTATTTACGTTTCAAACGGTTCTGCCTGCGCCAAAGGAAAGAAAAGTCATGTCCTTTCCGCTATGGGGCTGACTGACGAAAGAATTGACAGCGCTGTCAGAATAAGCTTTTCGAAGTATTCCCAAAAGAATGAGATAGACGCTCTGGCAGATGCGCTGCAGGAGGG
>CACYDY010000135.1 GCA_902773245.1 uncultured Ruminococcus sp. | reverse complement strand
GTTTGCGGGAATCTGGTCTGTAATGTCCGCATTATCGTCGGGCATTATCACAGCTCCCAGATTTTCAAGCCCTACGGAGTATCTCAGCACCAAAAGCGAGTCATAGGAATCCACATTGCCATCCTGATTGACATCGGCTATCAGGATTTGGGAATCATCAAAATCCATAAGTCCGACGGAATATCGTTGGATCATCAGCGCATCGAACGAGTCACAGATACCGTTTTTGTCCACATCACCCATGATATGCTCACTTGCGGACGCAGAAAGAGAAGCCGATGTAAGCGCAATTATGAAAATGCCGAGAACAATTACCGGAAACTTCATAAATTTCATTCTTTTCATAAACACCGCCCCCTCATAGTGAAAACAGCCAAAATATGATATCTATTTGTTATATGATAGCATTAATTTTCCAAACAGTCAATAGATTTTCAAGCATTTGAAGCAATTTTGTATAGTTACATATAACTTAGATGATTTTTTTAGTAAATTTTTACTATTGCTTATTTCACACGGAGTCGCAATATCGGGTTGAGAGTGACAACTTTCAATCTAAAAATCTAATTAAGGGAGAAAGCCCCATTCGACAGCGATATCGTATTTTATATAGTCACACACAGATAAACTCATTTATAAACCTTATTTTAGTTGTGGGAAGTTTGAATATTTTACTTGACTTAAATGCGTTTTATGAGTAACATTAATATAGGCTTTTTCAGCAATGAGCATACATCAGCCAAAAATGCAAGAAGTGTCAAGTTTTTATGAGAATTTTGCGATATAATTAATGTTGATAAGGAGTGTTTAACATTGTCGGTCAGTACGGTTGAAAAGATGATAAAGTGGGTTGAGGATAATATTGACGATAACCCTACTCTTGAAAAAATGGCTCATCATGTGGGATACTCCGAATTCTACTGCTCTTCAAAATTTCACGAGATCACGGGTGTTACTTTTAAGGAATATGTTTTGAAAAGAAAGCTGTCGCTGGCGGCGGTATCTCTTCTTGAAACCAACGATAGGATCTTGGACGTTGCCGTTAATTTCGGATTTTCGTCAAACGAAGCCTTTTCTCGCGCATTTTGCAGGGAGTACGGCTGTTCGCCGAAAAAATTCAGAATCAGCCGCCCTCAATTTAATTATTTTGAAAGGCTGGTTGTTATTAAGGGAGTGTCTTTATGATAAAATTGGGAAGAAACGATCCGTGCTGGTGCGGAAGCGGAAAAAAATACAAAAAATGCCATTGCGACATGGACGAAATTATTAACGAACATGAGCTTAACGGAGAGATTGTTCCGCCAAGAGAGATCATTAAAAACAAAGAACAGATCAGCGGGATCCGTGAAAGTGCAAGGATAAACTCACTTGTTTTGGACTATGTTTCCGAAAGGATCAAAGAGGGAGTCACCACCGAAGACATCGACCGCTGGGTTTATGAGAGAACCACCGAGCTTGGGGGAATCCCCGCTCCGCTGGATTATCAGGGCTATCCAAAAAGCGTCTGCACTTCCATAAACGAGGTAGTCTGCCACGGAATACCTTCAAAGGACGTTGTTCTTGCGGACGGAGATATTGTCAACGTCGATGTGTCCACTATTTACAACAATTACTTTGGCGATGCGTCAAGAATGTTTTGCATAGGCAATGTGAGCGGCGAAAAAAGAAAGCTTGTCGATGTTACGAAGCAGGCGGTTTATCTTGGATTGGAGCAGGTCAAGCCATGGGGACATCTCGGAGATATCGGTCAGGTTATCAATGATTTTGCAAAATCAAACGGCTACAGCGTTGTCAGAGAGATCGGCGGTCACGGTATCGGGCTGGAATTTCACGAAGATCCGTGGGTCAGCTACGTTACAAAAAAGGGAACGGATATGCTGCTTGTGCCGGGCATGATATTTACGATCGAGCCTATGATAAATATGGGGTCACACAAAATCGTTACCGACGAAAAAGACGGCTGGACTGTGAGAACGGTTGACGGAAAGCCTTCCGCCCAGTGGGAAATACAGGTTCTCGTCACAGAGGACGGTTACGAGGTTTTGTCAAAATAAAAAAGAAAAAGCGTTCTGATTTGGTGGAACGCTTTTTTGTCAGTAAAACGGGAGTGGTACTGTTTCAATTCAATTAATAGATATTCAAAGAGGAAACGCTTTGCGTGATGAGCATTTTCTTATAACAAATAAAACCGAAAAATTCAATACACATGAGTATAATTATAAAAACGGGGGTGACAGTATGCCGATAAAAGGTGTAATATTTGATATGGACGGGCTGATACTCGACACCGAAAAGCTGTATCAGAGGTTTTGGAAAGAAGCTTCAAAACAGTGCGGTTATGAAATGCCGCAGGAGATTGCGCTAAAGCTTCGCAGTCTTGACAATAATCTGGCGAGGTCGCTTTTAAAGGATCATTTTGGAACCGACTACTCATATGACGATGTCAAAAAAGTCAGAGTAAAGCTGATGGCGGATTATGTAAACGAAAACGGTATCAGCGCTAAAACCGGCGTTCGGGATCTGGTAAATTATTTAAAAGAAAACAAGTATAAGATCGCCGTGGCAACGGCTACAAATTATAAACGGGCAAACCTTCATCTTACGCTTGCGGGTGTGAGGGACTGCTTTGACAGTATTATTTGCGCATGCGAGCTTGAGCATGGAAAACCGTATCCCGATGTCTACTTGTATGCCTGTGAAAGGCTGGGATTAAAGCCGCGCGAATGCATGGCTTTGGAGGACTCTCCCAACGGCATAAAAGCCGCCTTTGCCGCCGGCTGCGTTCCTGTTTTTGTCCCCGACTGCAAAGGCGAGGAAATGCCTCGGGAAGCCTTTGCGCAGGCGCAGTCGCTGCTCTGTGTACGGGATATTCTCGAAAAAATCGAGAAACTATCAAAAGGCAAGGAATGATATTTTGAGTGCTTTAAAGGAAAAAGTCAAAGACTTTTTGAAAGATCACAAGCTGCTGTGCTTTTCCCTTTTGTTGTACTTGGTCGTTATGATGATCAGCCATTTTTTCAC
>CACYDY010000134.1 GCA_902773245.1 uncultured Ruminococcus sp. | reverse complement strand
GCTTTGCTGTCGTTGTGCGTTCTTGGAGGGTGTAAAATAGATGTAAATGAACTGGCTGCAGAAAGCTCGTCCGAAAACGAAAGCTCATCACCATTTTACAGCGCCCCGGATACGGATACCGCCGATGATAACGAAACCGATACAGATGTTGACGTTACCGTGTCCGAGAGTCCGGAAACAATGAGCAGCGACGTTTCAAGTCAGCCTATGCTCGATACGTCTGCGTATAAAACAATGTATGTCACGGGAGCTGCCGATATCGAAATCATTGAAGACGCTAAGGATGGAAGCCGTGTTGTAGGAAATATATCCTGCGGCGACAGCGTTTCGTTTATCAATAGTGTGGTGACGGAATATTCATTTGTTTACGCCGAGCAGCTAAATGCTTTCGGTTATATAAAGGATATAAATTTGACAGACGATTATTCCGAAACCTGCACGGGAGAGGTTTACTATGTAAGCAGCGATTCCGCTCCGGTTTATGCGACCCAATCGGCAGAAGCAATAGTTGCCAATCTGTCAAAAAACGATATGGTTACGGTAATAGCCAAGCTTGTCAGCGGAAACTGGAGAATTACCGACAAATCGGGAAGCATAGGTTATATCAGCGCGGCTATGCTTTCGGAAGAAAAGATAGTTCCCAAAACTGTTTCTTCAAAATCATCTTCAAAAAGCAGCTCAAAGACGAGCAGCAAATCGTCGAGCAAAAAAGAAAACAAGACGGTAAGCAAGGCAGAAAGCGTTTATGAATCGAAAACGGAAAGCAAGTCCGAAAGTCAGGTTGAGAGTACCGTCGAAAGCATTGCGGAGGATCTTCCCTATGTAGGAGTCGGAGAAGCCCCGGCGTCGTCCTATCAGATTTACACCGTAGATGTGGATTTAGGCTATCTTGCGCTTAGAGGAAAGCCTGATTCCTCAACGGACAATGTTATCGGAGAGCTTTACTACGAAGAACAGGTTTATGTGATAGATACCGAGGGCGAGTTCTGGTATGTTTATGCGCCGACGCTTGGAATGTACGGATTTGTGAAAGGCGATTACAACTATCTTTACCCGTCTTATTGATACGATTTGTTAATAATAATTTGGAATGGTGAGAAAATGTTTTTGAAATATATTATAACTCCCGTTATGGGAACCGTAATAGGATACGGAACAAATTATATTGCCGTGAAGATGCTTTTCAGACCGAGAAACGAAATCAAGCTTTGGGGGCATACGCTTCCGTTCACACCGGGCGCAATACCCAAAGGAAAGCCAAGGCTTGCAAAAGCGATAGGCAGCGTTGTCGGCAATACGCTTGTCACAAAAGACGACATCAAGGAGAGATTATTAAACCAAAAAACCGAAGATTTAATAATAGAAAAAATCACCGAAATATTGAGCAGCGAGATCAAAAGCGAAATTATGAAAGTAGGAAAGCTTGACGAAGAAGCCTACAGCCAAGCCAAAACCAAGCTTTCAGTGAGAATCACTAAGCAAATTGTCGAAGTGCTGAACAATATGGGCGTGAGCGACGTCATTGCAGACGAATGCAGTAAAGTTATCAAAGAAAAATTTCAGCATTCAATGCTAAAAATGTTTTTGACTGACGAATTGGTTGGCCCTGCGACTAAAATGCTCGGCGACGAGGTTCAAAAGTATATCGACAAAAACGGTGAAAAAATGATAGGCGGCGAAGTAAGCAGAAAGCTGGACACAATTGAAACGCAGTCTGTCAGCGAACTGCTTGAGAGCGTGAATATCTCAAAAGAGAAGCTGAACGAAACTGTGTCAAAGATGTACAAAAAATCAGTAGACAAGGCGTTGGACGAGCTTTTTGCAAAGCTTGACATAGAAAAAATGATCGAGGACAAAATTAACGCAATGGATATGGACGAGCTTGAAAGGCTGGTTCTTCAGGTCATGAAGAAAGAGCTTGACACTATCGTAAACTTAGGCGCAGTGATAGGCTTGGTACTGGGTCTTGTCAATATGGCGATAAATGCTTTGTTTTAACAAAAATACAAAAAGCAGATGTTCACAAAACCGTGAGTCATCTGCTTTTTGTTATAATTTTCTATTCGGCATTTTTGTTAAGTCTGTAGGCATAGATGAAGCAAACTATGGTTGTTACCAAATCAGAACCCAGAATTACAATTGCCGCAGTGAAATTGTGTACGAAAAAAGAAGCCGCAATAATAAAGACTCCCGAAATGATCTCGGCGATACCTGCGAAATGCTGACTTTTAGCCCAAACCTCGTCATTTTTCATAGTCCACGGAAACCTGAATCCAACAATAGAGTTCTTTTTAGCCTTTGGCATAATATTACCCAAAACAATAAGCATTGCCCCCATAACAAAGCAAAGAATATTTGCGATCTGGAACGACGGAGTGTTCAAATCGGTTATATTTTCAATCGACAAAAAGATTGTGTAGAAAGTGATTATAGCAATCATTGATAAAACACAGATACCTGCGATCATAACAATATTTTCGTTGTTGTGACCGCCGTTTTCATCTTTTGAAGCGCTCTTTGCCATAAAAAAGCACCCCACACCCAGTATTATTGAAATAACAGGGAAAAGAAAAAGCTCGAATTTGCTGCCGAAGCGGTCTGCTTTTCCGTCCAATCCGAAATGCACAGCTATCTCATCGGGGAGAAAACATATTGCAGCCACGACCGCAATCAGCGGAATAAACATTAATACTGCATAAGTGATAATATTTTTTTTATTTTTCATGTTAATTCTCCTTTCTCAAACTGTCGATCCACATTATTACTTCGTCCAAAATAGTAAGGTTCAGTTCATAGTAGATAAAATTCTTGTACTTGGTTTCATAAATCAAATCGGCATTTTTCAATTTTTTCAAATGATACGAGAGCGCCTGGGGACTTATGCCAAGCTTTTTTGCAAGGTCACCAGATGAAATCTTTCCTTGTTTGAGAGTATCAAGTATTTTTCTTCGGTCATCGTCGGATAATGCCGACAAAACTTTAGCAACACCCATTGAAACACCTCCGTTTTAAATTTAAAATTTATTTTAAATAGATTATACCACATTGAAACAGAAAGTCAATAGGTATTTAAATATTTTTTTAAATAATTTTTCCCGTTGTCCAAAACTCAACAAGAGTTGGATTCAGAATGCCGGGGTTCAAGGTATGAGTGACGATATTAAGTGATGAGCAGCGGATTGTTTACTTAAAATAAAACTTTCCGATATTTTTGCAGGAAATAAATTTGAATAAGACAAAAAAATATGTTATAATGTTGACAACTGCTGTCCACAGTATTATTTGAAATTTACGATATTAACTGCACTATCTGCAACTTAAGAAAACAGGTGGTTCGAATGCAAAGGTTCAGTGACGCAGTCCCCGGCAGGCGTGGGCGAAGCCCGCAACCTTAAAGCTCCTTCTTCCTTTAGGAAGAGGGGTGATAGTGACGTCAATGCGGTAAAACAGAACAAAATTTTGTGGTCGACAGAAAAAAGCTTAAGTTTTGGACATTGATATTAAATGTAATAAAAAAGGCTGTGACAGATGTATTCAAACAGTTTGTATGCGAATAATCACGTTTGATTATCAGCCGTATAGACAGGATCTATTATGTTATGAAAGGTGATTGCAATGGCAATAGTTAAAGGCTTCAAGGGACTGAGGTTCAATACGGAAAAATCAGGACCGATCGACACAGTGGTATGTCCGCCGTATGATATTATCAGCGAGGAACAGCGAGTAGAATATATCGGTGAGAACAAGTATAATATTATCAGATTGGAGCTTCCCAAAGGAGAGGATTGTTACAATAACGCAAAGAGAGTTCTTGACGGCTGGCTTGAAAACGGTGTGCTTATGCGTGAAGATGAGGACTCGGTTTATATTTATGAAGAGGAATTTTCCGCATACGGAAAAAATTATAAAGTAAAGGGCTGTATAGTTCGTGTAAGGCTTGAAGAGTTTGAAAAAGGAATTATCCTGCCGCATGAGTTTACTTTGTCAAAGGCAAAAGAGGACAGGCTCAATCTTATGAAAGCCACAAACTGCAATTTTAGCCAGATTTATGCGCTTTATTCCGACAAGGAAAGAAAGACGATCTCGAAGCTTGACGAACTGTCATGCGCCGAGCCTGAAATTGAGCTTACGGACAGTGACGGCGTTACTCACAGAATGTGGATCGTTAGCAACGACCGGGACGTCAAGTCGATATGCGAAGAT
>CACYDY010000133.1 GCA_902773245.1 uncultured Ruminococcus sp. | reverse complement strand
GGGTCGAAGCCCTTGCCCTGAAGATCCTTGCCCTCTTCGATGTACTTTCTTGTAGCTTCCTGGAAAGCAAGCTGACACTCTGTGTTAACGTTGATCTTTGAAACGCCGAGAGTGATAGCCTTCTTGATCATGTCAGCCGGAATACCTGTACCGCCGTGGAGAACGAGCGGCATCTCGCCTGTTTTAGCCTGGATAGCGTCAAGAGTTTCAAAGGAAAGACCCTGCCAGTTTTCGGGATACTTGCCGTGAATGTTGCCGATACCTGCTGCGAGCATATCTACGCCGAGATCAGCGATGATCTTGCACTCTTCGGGATCAGCGCACTCGCCCATGCCTACAACGCCGTCCTCTTCGCCGCCGATAGAACCAACTTCGCACTCGATAGAAAGACCGAGGTTGTGAGCAACGTTAACAAGCTCCTTGCTCTTTGCGAGGTTCTCTTCGAACGGATAGTGAGAGCCGTCGAACATGATAGATGTAAAGCCGGCTTTTACGCACTTGTAGCAGCCTTCGTATGTGCCGTGATCCAAGTGAAGAGCAACCGGAACAGTGATTCCGAGGGACTCGTCCATAGCCTTGACCATTTCTGCAACTGTCTTGAAGCCTGTCATATACTTGCCTGCGCCCTCTGACACACCGAGAATAACGGGTGAGTTAAGCTCCTGAGCAGTCAAAAGGATAGCCTTTGTCCACTCGAGGTTGTTGATGTTGAATTGACCTACAGCATAATGACCCTGCTTTGCTTTTGTGAGCATTTCTTTAGCGTTTACCAATGCCATTGTAATCACACTCCTAATAAAATTACCGGGAAATCTCCCTAACATGGTAATTATACTATATTTTCAGTCAAATATAAAGTGTTATTGCAAATTTTTTTCAAAAAATTCAAAATATTTTTCAAAAATCAGACAAATAATATACGAGTGAGCAAGTTGCGCGGCTGATTTTTTGAAAATATAAATGGTAAAGAGCGGTCGGGGAGAATGCTTGTTTGGAATATTTTTACAGTAGAATTAAACCTTTGTTAATAATTATGTTTAGTTTGCCGCTTTTGAAGAAAACAAAAATTTTTTTAAAAAAAGTGTTGACAATGTTCGTTTTTTACGCTATAATATTACTTGTCACTGAGAGAGCGACGAACAAAAAAACTTCATGGCGATATAGCTTAGTTGGCTAGAGCGTTCGGTTCATACCCGAAAGGTCGGCGGTTCGAGTCCACCTATCGCTACCAATACGGCCCGGTGGTCAAGCGGTCAAGACACCGCCCTTTCACGGCGGTAACACGAGTTCGATTCTCGTCCGGGTCACTTAAAAACACGCTTTAAAGAGCGTGTTTTTTGCTTTTTATAATTTATAAACAGAACGTCAACAACAGCCGCTCGAAATATACTCCGATGTATCGCTTTTGAATAAACGGAATGAACGGCTCAAAAACTTAAAAACCAACCGCACTCTGACAAAGAACGGTTGGTTTTGTTATTTTAATTAAATTACTCTTGCTCAGCTTTGATTGCTGCGAAACACTCGCTGCAATATACGTCACGATCTTCACGCGGCTTGAAAGGAACTTTTGCTACGCCGCCGCATCTTGCGCAAGTTGCTTCGAAAAGCTCACGCTCGGGCTTAACTGCGTTTTTGCGTGCCGCACGACAATCTCTGCATCTTTGGGGTTCGTTTACGAAGCCCTTTGAAGCATAAAATTCCTGCTCTCCTGCTGTGAAAACAAATTCTTTACCGCATTCTTTGCAGGTAAGTGTCTTATCCTCGTACATTTTGATTTACCTCGTTTCTTTGATAAAAAAATAAATTTATAATATCCCTGTGTTAAAGGGGGATATTTGAAATGTGTTTGCGAAGCTTTCTTCTTATTCTTTGAATGGCGTTGTCAACAGATTTTTGGGAAAGCTCCAGACGCTGAGCTATTTTTGAGTAGCTTTCGCCTGCCAGATAAAGCTCCAGAACTCTGTTTTCTGTTTTGGACAGACACTCCGAAATGCTTTGTTTGAGTGTGTCCAGGCTTTCTTTTCCGATGAATGACGCTTCCGGGTCGGTCATCTCGTTTCGGAAGCATTCTTCAATGTTTTCGTCATCAAGCGAAATATAATCGTTCAAGGCTTTTGATTTGTTGGTGTCGGAGCGCTTCAAAAGAGTAATTATCCTTCGGTTAATGCACAATGCGGCATACGTTTTGAAGCTTGCGCCTTTGTCGCTGCTGTAGGTTTTCACTGCGCTCAGCAGTCCCAAAAGACCTTCCTGAGTGAGATCGTCGGATTCAAGTCCGGATATGTTATACTTGGCGGTTATAGATCGGATCAGCTTGAAATACCTGTTGGAAAGAACCGTAAACGCTGCCGAGTTGCCGCTGTTATAAAGCTCAACGAGCTTTGCGTCGGAAAGATTACAGCTATTGCCGACACTGAAAATCCCGGACACACTGCCACCCCTTTCCAAACACCTGTTAACGGGAATACGATATTGTTCTGCTTTGATAAACTGCGTTATAAAAACATAAGACCACCGATTTGCACAAATCTACACAAACTGCCAACGACAGACGAAAATCGCACACCGACTTTTTGAGTCAGGCGACTTTACCGCCTGCGTCCAAATTTTTTCCCTGATGAGAGGTCACCGAACCTTAAAAATGGGTTAAAAAATGTAGAATTTTGCAATTTCGGTTAACCTCAAATTTTACATCATGGTTAACTCAACAACATCCCTTATTAGTATGATACAACAATAAACACAAGATGTCAATAGTAAAATTAAAAGATTATTTAAAAAAAATTGAAACAATATACAAAATTTGTAGAAATATGATAAATGTTGTGGTATAATAAAATTTGTTTAAGAAAAATGTACAACTATTATTTAAAAATAGCGTTTTAAAGGGTGATAATCATTATGGTGGAAAGATGTACGGGAATGGGTCTTGCGGGTATTGAGTCCTTCAAGGTTACGGTTGAAGCCGATTTGTCATCGGGACTGCCGTCGTTTGATATAGTAGGTTTGCCGGACGCGGCGGTAAAAGAATCGAGGGACAGAGTGCGTTCGGCGATGAAAAACTGCGGCTTTGAATTTCCGCTCGGAAAGATCACTGTAAATCTTGCTCCGGCAGATACAAGAAAGGTGGGGCCTCTTTATGATCTTCCTATTTCTATAGTATTGCTCAAACTGTCGGGACAGCTTGACGCAAAAATAGATGACTCGGTTTTTATAGGTGAAATATCGCTTTCGGGAGAGGTCAACTCGGTGAACGGAATTCTGCCGATGACAATTGAAGCTCAAAAGCTCGGGTTCAAAAGGATATTTGTTCCTTATCCGAACAGGGCGGAAGCGGCGGTGGTTAAAAACATTGAAGTATATCCCGTAAAGGATATCGCCCGGCTTCATTCTCATTTGTCGGGAAAAAAGCCGATAGAAAAGGCAGACCCCGAGAAGCTGACTGTCACGCAGGGTGATTTTACCGTTGATTTTTCACAGGTAAAAGGGCAGTATGAAGCGAAAAGAGCGTTGGAGATCGCCGCGGCGGGAAGTCATAACGTCTTGCTTGTGGGGCCGCCCGGTTCGGGAAAAAGTATGCTTGCGCAAAGACTTTCGACGATCCTGCCGGACATGACGTTTGAGGAAACTATCGAAACTACAAAAATACATTCAATAGCCGGAAATATTCCGAGCGGATTGTCGCTTATTACGCAGCGGCCTTTCAGAGCGCCGCACCACACGATCTCACCCATGGGGCTTGCCGGCGGCGGAAGCGTTCCGAGTCCCGGCGAGATCTCACTGGCGCACAACGGCGTGCTGTTTTTGGACGAATTTCCCGAGTTTTCAAGAACGACAATGGAGGTCTTAAGACAGCCTCTCGAGGACGGAACGGTAACGATCTCCAGGGTGAGCGGAACTCTCACATATCCCTGCAGCGTTGCGATGGTCTGCGCAATGAATCCCTGTCCGTGCGGATATTACGGCACGGGAATAAAAAAATGCACCTGCACTCCTGCTGCCGTTACAAGATATTTAAACAAAATATCAGGGCCGCTGCTCGACAGAATCGATATTCACATTGAAGTTCCCGCCATGAAGTACGAAGAGCTTTCGTCGACTTTGCCGGCGGAAAAGTCGGAGGATATCCGCAAACGTGTCAATAAGGCGAGAGCGATCCAGACGCAACGGTTTAAGGATATTTCCGTCAATGCAAATTCGAGAATACCGTCGGGAAAGCTTCATGATTTTTGCAGGCTTGACGACAAAGCGGATCAAATTCTCAAATATGCTTTTGAAAAGCTTGGAATGTCGTCGCGAGCCTACAGCAAGGTTCTTAAGGTCGCAAGAACGATCGCCGATCTGGAGGGCAGCGAAATTATCAAATCGGATCATATTGCGGAAGCTATCCAGTATCGCAGTCTTGACAGAAAGTATTGGAACAGATGATATTGTTTATAATTGATAATTATATGATTTGCGGCTTGCAATGTTTGGTT
>CACYDY010000132.1 GCA_902773245.1 uncultured Ruminococcus sp. | reverse complement strand
AAGCTTTATAATATTGACGAAAACGGAGTTTGCACGAAAATTACCAACATTACAGGGCCTCTTGCAAAGTACAAAGCCGAAGAAATTGTTGAACAAGTAGGAAAAGATCCTTACAAATTGTGTTCATACGTTGCTGATCATATGACTTATTACTATGTTAAAGTGCCGCTTGTGTACACCGACCCCGAAAAAGCAGACTGGCCGGAAATTGCTGCTTTTGCAATGAACCGGGGATACGGCGCTTGCTATCATTATTCGTCGTATCTCGATCAACTCTTCCACGCTGCAGGATACCAAACAAGAATTATTGTCGGAACGGGTTATCATGACGGGCTGCATTCTTGGAATCAGGTTTATCTTAACGGAAAATGGGTCAACTATGACTGCCGTCAGAAATTCTACGGTGTTACGTCTGAATATCTTATGTCAGTCAACTGGACGCTTGACCATTATGTAACTCCAAATTATTGATGTTTATTTAATTATGAAAAAGAAATTACAAATTATTTATATAGCTTTATTTTTTATCATCTGTGTAATTCCGATCGCTTTTATGCCGTTTGTCAAAGCAGACGAGCTTGTGGAAAACAGAAAGCTTTCCGAATTTCCCGAACTTACAAACAAAGACGGATCGGTAAATCTTGAATGGCCTTCGCAATTTGAAACCTATCTTTCGGAGCATTTTGCTTTCAGACAGGAACTTGTGACGCTGGACAGTCTGGAAAAGGCATATGTTTTCAAAACATCTTCCAATGACAAGGTCATTGTAGGAGATAACAATTGGCTGTATTTTTCAAGCACTCTTGACGAATATCTTTCAATGAATACCCTGAGTGCAAGAAGAATTAACAACACTGCAAAAACACTGCAGCTTATTCAGAATTACGCACAAAACAGAGGAGCGGAATTTCTGTTCATCACCGCTCCGAATAAAAACACGGTGTACCCCGAAAATATGCCTTCAAGATACATAAAAAGTAATGATCCGAACAATCTGGAAAAGCTTAACGCTGTTTTGGACGACTACTCTGTTGAAACAATAGATCTGACGGAGCTGTTCTCACAGCAGGACAAGGTTTTGTATCATTCGAGAGATTCTCACTGGACAAACGAAGGCGCTGTTCTGGTTCACAATGCGATCATGGACAAGCTCCAAATTGAACACAATGATTTCTCCGGTACGGATCATCACACGGAGAATATCTGGAGAGGTGATCTCGATTCAATGATATTCCCTACCATTGAGAATCTCAGCGAACAAGAAGAATATGACATTGACTTTAACTTTGAATATATCAGCAGTTTTCAAACCTCCGATGATATGTCGATAAAAACCTACAATCCAAACGGCAGCGCAAATATTCTTATGTTCCGTGATTCTTTCGGGCGTTCACTTTATCCTTTCATCGCCGAGAATGCCAAACAAACGGAGTTTTCGAGAGAGATCCCCTATCAGCTTGGGAAAATTGATTCTTTAAAGGCGGATTTTGTAATTCTTGAGATCGTTCAAAGAAACATACCAAATCTTACCGAAAAAGCACCGGTCATGGCTGCGCTGCCCGTGAGCATGGAAATATCCGCAGACATAATTCCAAATGAAAATAATATTTGCAAAACAACTGATCAAAACGGAATGCTTAAAATATACGGCGTTCTTGATGAATCCTATTTTGAACCGGATTCGGATATTTTCATTACTTTAGAAAACGAAGACGGCATTTATTGCTATGAGGCATTCCCTATTTATGAAGCCGAACTCTTTGGCGAGGAAAATCAAAACGATTTTGGGTATTCGCTTTTGGCAGATACCACGGCAATACCAAACGGCGAATATGCCGTCAATGCTTATATTGGTTCCGTTGACAATCTCGTCTGCACAGATTCAATGGAAATTATTACAATAGAAAATTAATGAAAAGGTGATAATAATGAAAAAAGTAATTCTGTTAACTCTTACAGCACTTCTGATTGTTTCCTCAATGGCTGCCTGCGGCTCAAAGGACAATACTCCGAACTATGATGATTCGAGAGTTCTCTACTCCGACGAAGACACATCGTCAGACGAGAATGCGGAAAATGAAAAAGAAGAAGAAACCGAAACCGACACTTCTGAAAAATCCTCGGACACAGATTCTGCTTCGGAAAAGAAGAATGACACAAAAAAGGATTCTTCCGACACAAAATCAGAGTCTAAGAAAAAATCAAGCGATACAAAATCCGACGACAAGAAGGCATCTTCCTCTGCGGCATCTAAAAAGACTTCCAAAACCACAACTCCGAGCAAAACTTCGTCAACCGCTAAAAAGACTGCTGCAACAACCACAACAACCTCATCAGCTGCCGCAAGCTCCGCCGTTTCTTCGGCGCAGGACACGACCACAAGCACAACCACAGCGTCCGAATCAAGCGCTGACACCTCCTCGCAGTCAACCTCTTCGAATTCCGCTATTACCTCCGAAAACACCTCTTCAGAGGTTGCTTCCGATACAACAAGCAGCGAACCGACAGAATCCGAGATCTCAACAGACAGTGAAACCGACAGCGGCGAGATCGGCTCGGTTGACGCATCTGATCTGACGGCAACATTCTCCGCAGGCTCCGTAGATCTTGGTGATGATATCGAAGATGTCAAGAAGCTTTTCGGTGAACCGACAAATGTTACGGAAGCTCCCAGCTGTAAGTATGACGGTCAGTTGGACAAAACCTTCTCGTTTGCTCAGTGCTCCGTCAACACCTACCCCAACGAGGACGGCTCAAAAGACTATGTCGTAGGAATAACTATCACCGATGAAAGTTATCAGACAGCAAAGGGTATCAAAATCGGAATGTCTTCGGACGATCTTATAAAAGCCTATGGAAACAGCGCAGATGACACAGCTGCAATGAGAAGATATGCTGTTGGCGACAAGGCTATTTCATTCTTTGTAATTGATGATACAATAAATGAAATAGTGTATATTTGGAACAATTGATAATTGAATATCAGTGAATTTACTGTAAAGGAGAGTTCTGCTTGGTATTCAGTTCAACAGTATTTTTATTTATATTTTTCCCTGTAACCTATCTGCTTTATCTGATAATACCATCAATTAAAATCAAGAATATTCTTCTGATAATAACAAGCCTTTTGTTTTATGCTTTTGGCGAACCCGTAACGGTTTTCCTTATGATTTTTTCTGTTGCGGTGAATTATGGATTTGGAATTGCTATATCCGGATCTAAAGGCACGGGAAAGCCGATACTGGTTTTGTCTGTTATTTTTAATCTTACAATTCTGTGCATTTTTAAATATACAGGTTTCCTGATCGAAACAGTCAATTCTGTTTTGCCTTTAAATATTCCTGTTCCACCTATCAGACTTCCGATAGGTATATCATTTTTTACATTTCAGATACTTTCATACGTGATAGATGTCTACAAAGACAAATCACTTGTTCAAAAGAAATTTTTGAACGTCCTGCTGTATATATCGCTCTTTCCTCAGCTGATAGCGGGACCTATCGTGAAGTATTACGATATATCTCAGCAAATTGAGAACAGAACAATAACGGCTGAAAAGACCGCATACGGTTTAAGACGCTTTATTTGCGGTCTTTCAAAAAAAATCCTTATTGCAAATTCAGTGGGTTCGGTGGCAGACTCAATGTTTGCTTTGAGCGGAGATGATCTGAGTGCGCTGACCTGTTGGCTTGGCGGAATTGCTTATACAATACAAATCTATTTTGATTTCAGCGGCTACAGCGATATGGCAATAGGTCTTGGAAGAATGCTGGGCTTTACATTCAAGGAGAATTTCAATTATCCGTATACATCGGACAGCGTTCAGGAATTTTGGCGCAGATGGCATATTTCAATATCCTCTTGGTTTAAAGAGTATCTCTACATACCTTTAGGCGGGAACAGAAAAGGAAAGCTTCGCACTGCCATAAACAGAATAATCGTATTCTTTTTTACAGGATTATGGCACGGCGCTAATATGACATTTGTTGTGTGGGGTCTTATTCACGGTATGTTCCTAATGCTTGAAAGCTACAAGGTTATCCCTCTTGAAAAGATCAAGTTTAAACCTATCAAACATCTTTACACGATGATCGTTGTCGTAGTAACGTTTGTTATTTTCAGAGCGGACAACTTAACCCAAGCTTTCAGCTTCATTGCCGGAATGTTCGGCGGTTTTAATATAACTGCTTCATCTAAAAGCTTATTCTTCGAACAGCTGACGCCATACTTTATTTTTACATTGACGCTGGGAATTATTTTCAGTATGCCCGTTGTAAAAACAATCGGCAAAAAGCTGAATGCCGTTTCAAAAAGCACCGCTGCAAAAACCGCCGTTGAATGTTCAAGTTATATTTTAACTCTTGTTTTATTGTTTTTATGCATAGTAACCCTTGCATCATCTACATTTAATCCCTTTATTTATCTTCAATTCTAAAATAAAAGCACAAAGGTTTGTACAGCCTTTGTGCTTTTTAGTATCATTTAAGAGCTATAAATGAGCAATTTTCAAAATTGCTCAAAAAGTTTTGCAAAAAGACAATTAAAGTTTTTGACCCGCTTTTTTCAAAAAGCGGGCAGGGTGCAGGGACAGCGTCCCGCCCGTCGGATACATACTCCAGCCCTTTGCAAGGGTAAATTTACAAAACAGTCCGGTGGACTGTTTTGTGGGGACTCACCTAACGTCGCAGCGAACGAAACACCCCATCATTCAACACTCTACGGTATTCATTTCAAAAAGCCGCATATCAATAATATCAAGTCATTGTAAAGCGGAACGGCAAGAAGCAAAATGATAAGCTTTCCTGCAATTTCTATCTGTGCGGCAATAGATGCGCAGCCGTTTTCTTTACAAATATCAACCGATATTTGTGTTACATAACATATTCCGATTGATTTTATCAAAACGGAAATATATTTATTATTTATATTTGCACTGTCGGTCAGATCGTTAATTGTGTCAAACAATTGCGACAAAACAGGCAATGCAGTCACACACATCAACACTATTGTTGAAATGATCAACAAGGCTGCTATCTCACCGTTATATTT
>CACYDY010000131.1 GCA_902773245.1 uncultured Ruminococcus sp. | reverse complement strand
GTCGCCTTGGGGCGGCGAGGAAAGTATATTAAAACCTCAACTCAAGGGTGCTCGTCACGCAAAGCACCCCTCTTCTTAAAACAGTCCTGTGGACTGTTTTAAGAATTCACCCCTGCAAAGGGATGGAGTATGCCTCCGGCGGGCAAGGGCGCTGCCCTTGCAACCTGCCCGTACCCCAAGGGCACTTTCTACGGGCGCCTTTTGAAAAAAGCGGGGTAAAAACTTTAAATGTGCGCTAAAAAGCTTATGTTAGTGCATATGGGCGTGTGCCCGCCAAATAAATTCTTGACACTTACTTTAAGGTGTGATATCATAGTGGATGGAACATTTTATGAAAGATCAAAGCAAAAAAATTGCAGGACAGCGGTTTTTTCTGCCGTCCTCATATCATTGCTCTTGGAGGGAAACCGAAGTGTTTTCCGCTAAAAAAATAAATGTGTAAAACTATCAAAAGGAGCAAACAAAATGCTGTTGGACAGATTTTTACCTCGTATAGATTTTGATTCGTATGAGGATTTTAAGAATAATTTCAAAATAAATGTACCCGAAAATTTTAATTTCGGTTATGACATTGTTGATGAATGGGCAAAATCGGAGCCTGACAAAAAGGCTCTTGTTTGGTGCAACGATCACGGAGAAGAAAAGGTTTTTACTTTTAAGGAGATCAGTCTGCTTTCAAATCGTGCTGCGAATTATTTTAAAAGCATCGGTATAAAAAAAGGCGATGTGGTTATGATGATTCTCAGAAGACGCTGGGAATACTGGATCTGTGCCGTGGCTCTTCACAAGATCGGCGCAGTTATAATCCCAAGTACGCTCCAGCTTACCAAAAAAGATATTATCTACCGAGGCAACGCCGCTAAGGTAAGCACTTTTGTCTGCATTAACGACGATTTCGTTATAAATCAGGTCGAAGCGTCGGTCGGTGAAATTCCTTCGGTAGGTCATCTTATCGTTGTCGGAACGGAACGTGACGGTTGGGAATTTTTCAATAAGGAGATCGAAAGATTCTCCGATAAATTCGAACGTCCGCAGGGGGAGCTTGCGACAAGTTACAACGATATCATGCTCGTTTATTTTACTTCCGGAACAACCGGTATGCCGAAGATGATCCAGCATAATTTCGCTCACCCTCTCGGGCATATAATTACCGCTAAATATTGGCAGCAGGTTCAGGAGAACAAGCTTCACATGAGCGTCAGCGATTCGGGCTGGGCAAAGTTCGGCTGGGGCAAGATCTATGGTCAGTGGATCTGCGGCGCTGTTGTTTTTGCTTATGACATGGATAAGTTTGTGCCTAAAAATCTTCTTCAAAAAATGTCGCAGTACAAGCTGACTACTTTTTGCGCGCCGCCCACTATGTACCGTTTTATGCTTCTTGAAGATGTGGCAAGCTACGATCTTTCTTCCATTGAGCACTGGGCGACTGCGGGAGAACCGCTCAATCCCGAGGTTAACTCGAAGTGGTTCGGGTTTACGGGTCATAATATTTATCAGGGCTTCGGACAGTCCGAGGGTCCCGTTTTGCTTGCCGATTTCCAGTGGGACGACATCAAGATCGGTTCAACGGGCAAGCCGTCGCCGCTTTACGACATAAAGCTTCTTGATAATGACGGCAATGAGGTAGGAACGGGCGAAGAGGGTTCTATCTGTGTAATGGACGTCAAGAATAATCCGCCGGTAGGTCTTTTTACAGGCTATTACCACAATCCCGAAATGACCGAAGAGATCCTTCACGGAAAATGCTACAACACCTGCGACATGGCATGGCGTGACAGCGAGGGCTACTACTGGTTTGTGGGAAGAAACGACGATGTTATCAAATGTTCGGGTTACAGAATAGGACCGTTTGAGGTTGAAAGCGCAATGCTCGAACATGACGCTGTTATCGAGTGCGCAATTACCGGTGTGCCTGATCCCGTCAGAGGACAGATCGTCAAGGCGACCTGCGTTATCAAGAAAAATTATGAACCGAACGAGGCGCTGATAAAGGAGCTTCAAAATCATGTGAAGCATTCCACTGCGCCGTACAAGTACCCGAGAGTTATCGAATTTGTCGATGAACTTCCGAAAACCTACAGCGGAAAGATCAAGCGCGCGCAGATAAGACATGAGGACGAAGAGGCTGTCAGAGTCAGAGATGAGAATCAGCCGAATTTTAATAAGAATCAATAATTATTAAAACAAATATGGAAATGCGTGAAAATACGTTGTTCCTTTGTGTTCTGATATGAAGTCGGGCTTTATACATTTAAAATTATAAAACAAACTGTTAACATTATATAAAAGTACTTGATTTTTTGGAAAATATGTAGTAAAATCATTACAGTGTTAAGAAATTTTTATTAATTTGAGGTGGATCATGGCTAACGAATATAAAATCAGAACAAAAAACAGAGATGTATTTCTTCGTGTTCAAAAAGGACATTTTGCAACAATGCACAGCCACACAAATTACTTTATTGATGTGACAACTCAAAAAATGAGACTTTCCGAAGCAAAAGCTGTTGCAAAGGAATTAGTCAGTCACTATCACGCAAATACGATCATTGATACAATACTATGCATTGACGGAATGGAAGTTATCGGAACCTGTGTGGCAGAAGGTCTGACTCAGGATCACTATCTGAATATGAACGCACACCAAACGATCTATATTATCTCACCGGAGTTTATTTCGGGCGGACAGCTTATTTTCCGAGATAATCTTGTGCCGATGCTTTCCGGTAAAAACGTTCTCGTTCTTGCAGCTTCGGTAACCACCGGCAAAAGCGCCCTTGCGGCGATGGACGCTATCAATTACTACGGCGGTAAGGTAGTCGGTGTTGCCTCGATTTTTGCGACTGTCGGCGAATGTGACGGATATCCTGTTTATTCGATATTTGACCCGAACGATCTCGGCGACTATCAAAGCTATAAACCGAATCGCTGTCCGTTCTGTGACGAGGGCAAGAAGATCGAAGCTCTTGTTAACAGCTATGGCTATTCTGCGATCAACTGACGCTGTTTCAGATGTCGGCTTGAGTATGTTTTCTTTTGCAATCCGCTATCCGCAATTTAAGCTTTTCCGTTTGAAGCTTTTATTTGGTTTTGGAAGCTCACGGGTATTTGCTCTCTGCCAAGGGTGTTTCCTTTTGAATATTATATTCCTTAAATTGTGGATAGAGATTGATATATTAAAAAAAAGCGGCTGCGCCAACTTGAAGGTTGGTTCAGCCGCTTTTTTAGGAAAGTACCGATTAAAACCGGTGTTCATAC
>CACYDY010000130.1 GCA_902773245.1 uncultured Ruminococcus sp. | reverse complement strand
ATACTGACGTATTTCAAGGTGTTGTGACAACGCACAGGGCAAATTAGACAAGTATAAATGTTCAGATTATTTTCTGACAGTTCCTTATTGAGCAATATGATACTTACCTCTCAACAATAAAATCTTTGACTCTCGCATACAGGGCTTCGTCGACAATGGCTTCGACCATTACGCCGTCGGCAGTATATTCCTCCGAAAGGAGCGTTCCGTTCTTTCGTATGTCTGCCGACAGACCTGCTTTTGAGAATGGCAGCAAAACGCTGACTTTTTTTACTCTTACGGGAAGGTTATCCTCAATAGCTTTCAGCAGAGAGTCAATTCCGATACCCTTCTTTGCGCTTATGTGTACTGCGTTTGAAACGTTCGGAATGAATTGATTTTCCTCGACCAGATCGCTTTTGTTGAATACCGTTACTATAGGCGTATCACTGCAGCCAAGACTTTCCAAAAGATCTCGGGTAACCTCAAGGTGGAGAAGAGCCTCCTCGCTTGATGCGTCGCAAACATTAAGAATAATATCTGCGCCGGCGGCTTCTTCAAGAGTTGATCTGAACGCTTTGACCAAGTGGTGGGGAAGCCGTCTGACAAGACCTACCGTGTCGATAAGCATTACGGTGACTCCGTTCGGAAGCTTCAGCGCCCGTGATGTGGGGTCGAGAGTTGCAAAAAGCTGATCCTTTTCGAGGACTCCCGCATCGGTGAGATAATTCATAAGAGTAGATTTTCCCGCATTTGTGTAGCCCACGATCGCCGTTGTTATAATGCCGTCCTTTTTTCTGCGTTTTCTCAGCTGTTCACGGTGACGTTCTATCTCGCCGAGCTGTTCCTTAAGCGCGTCGATTTTTCGTCTTATGTGACGCTTGTCGGTTTCAAGCTTGCTTTCGCCGGGACCTCTCGTTCCTATTCCGCCTCCGAGTCGTGACATCTGAATGCCTTTTCCCGTAAGCCGCGGGAGCATATAACGAAGCTGGGCGATCTCGACCTGAAGCTTGCCTTCCTTAGAATTTGCCCTCAGTGCAAATATGTCGAGTATAAGCATAGTTCTGTCAATAACTCTGACGTCGGCAGCGTTCTCGATGTTCAGAATCTGATTCGGCGTAAGCTCGCTGTCTGCGATAATGAGATCAATATCCTGAGTCTTGCATATTTCAACAAGCTCTTCGAGCCGTCCCGATCCGATATATGTTGCCGAAACAGGCTTGTCAAGCTTTTGAATGACCGAGCCTGCAACCTCTGCTCCGGCGCTGTCAGCAAGCGCGTATAATTCCGACATTGAGCTTTCGGCATCAAATTCACCGTTGTCAACGCTTATTAAAAATGCTCTTTGCGGTTTGATTTCGTTTTCGTAATATTCCATGTTAACGCTCCTTTTTGGGAATAATTCTAAATAGTTGCGTCAAATTCTGACGGCGCCTTTGTAATAGTCTTTACCGCAGCCCTGTATATCGGGTGTCAGCAGTCCGTACAGATCAGACGCGCAAAGGTCTGCTTCGATGAGTTTTCGTCCTTTTTCTCCAAGCTTTGAGATATCCTTTGCAGGCGACATGACGATTGGCAGCGAAGCTGTTTTTTTCATTGTTTTAAGTATTTCCGTTCCTTTGCCGTTAAATGCAAGAACTCTGATATATTCCGGAGCAATGCTTGCCGTTTCTTTTGTGATTCCAAGATAGGCGCAGGTGATTATTCGGCTGAGTCTTGCGTGTGTGTAGGCTTTGCATTTGACGGCTGTGATGATTTCGCTGACTGTGTTGTTTTCGTGAACGGCTTTTACTATCCTGTTTTCAAGCCCTTCGCCGACGTCGGGAATACGGGCGAAGTCGCAGGCTGTCATCTGTCTGAGAATCGAGAGGAGTCCTCTCTCGTTGTTTTTGAATTGTGACGGACATTCTCCGTTCTCTATGCATTGTGATAATATTTCCCGAGTTGCTTTGGGCACAAACAAAGAGTATGTATTATCGTTTTTCAAAATCATTTCTCTGATTGCGGACGCCGAAGCAAATCGGTTATCCGTTATTTCGGAATCATGCGCTGCGCCGATGCGTGTTGTTGTAAAAGGCTGAATATTGCTTTTAAGGCTGTGTAATGCTTTGATATATTCAACTGCAAGTGTGTTGTTGGGGTTCTTTAATACGTCTGAAATGCTGTCATCACCCATTGCTGCCGCCGCTTTTCTGACAGCCTGTTCCATTGCGCGAGGATGACTCAAGCCTTGTTTTTTCAACTCCCTGCAAAGTCTTTCGACGTCGTTGTTTTGTGAAATAATTTCGGCAGCATTGCCAAGAAGTTTAATATTGCCGCATTCCGACCCAAATGCCAGCTCGTCGACGCAGCCGCAGCCTTCAAGCGTTCCGACAGCCCCCAGCGCAAACCTTTCGCTGCTTGAACAGGCATAAACTGCGGGCAGCTCCAGAACTACATCAACACCGCCTTTCACAGCCGCTTTTGCACGCTCGTACTTGTCGGCGATGGCGCAGTTTCCACGCTGCAGAAAATTTCCGCCCATTATTGAAATAATATGTGAAGCTCCGTTTTCACGAACCTTTTCAATAAGATAGCGATGTCCGTTGTGAAAGGGATTATATTCACTTATAATCGCCGATATTTTCATAAATTACCTCAAAATAATAATTTTTTATATAAAATTACTTAAAAAATCTTGAAATTTGTTTCCCATTGTACTATTATATAATATGTTAAAGCACGTTTCAAGTAATTTTTATAAAGGAGATATAAAAGTGAAAATTTTAGTAATTAATGCCGGAAGCTCTTCGCTCAAGTATCAGCTTATCGATATGGACAACGAAAAGGTTATTGCAAAGGGTAACTGTGAAAGAATAGGTATTGACGGTATTTTCGGCTATAAGACTGCCGACGGCAAGGAAATCAAGAAAGATGTTCCGATGCCCGATCATCGCGCTGCTTTTATGCAGGTCAAAGATGCGCTCACAGACAGCGAAGCGGGCGTTATCAAGGATCTGGCAGAGGTTTCGGCTATCGGTCACAGAATAGTGCAGGGCGGCGCGCTTTTCAGCGAGTCGGTTATTGTTGACGAGGAAGTTATCAAAGGTATTGAGAGCCTTATTCCGCTTGCTCCGCTTCACAACAAGGGTCACGTTCAGGCTATTCGTGCGTGTGTTGAAGTGTTCGGTGAGAATGTTCCTCAGGTCGTTGTTTTTGACACCGCTTTCCATTCGACAATGCCCGAAAAGGCATATATTTATCCGATTCCGTATGAGTACTATGAGAAGTATCAGATCCGCCGCTACGGTTTCCACGGAACTTCTCACAGATACGTTAGCAAGAGATGCGCCGAGCTTATGGGCAAGGATATCAAGGATCTTAAGCTTATCACCTGCCATATCGGAAACGGTTCGTCCATCACGGCAATTGACGGCGGAAAGGTTATTGACACAAGCATGGGTCTTACTCCGCTTGACGGTTTCATGATGGGTTCGAGAACAGGAACGCTTGACCCATCGGTTGTAACTTTTATTGCCGAGAAAGAGAATCTCTCCCCGTCGCAAATGAGTGATCTTCTCAACAAAAAATCGGGACTTCTCGGTGTTTCGGGCGTTTCGACCGACGACAGAGATGTCACAAAGGCAGCAAGAGAGGGCAACAAGAGAGCGCAGCTTGCGCATGAGATTCTGGAGTATGAGATCGCTAAATTCATAGGCGGCTATTATGTTGCATTGGGCGGCTGTGACGGAATGGTATTCACGGCAGGTCTTGGCGAGAACCAGTGGCACCACAGAGAGGCTGTCTGCAAGTATCTTGAGTGCCTTGGAGTAAAGCTTGACGCCCAAAAGAACAAGGAAATGATTCTCGGAAAGTGCGGAAAGATTTCGGCTGAGGATTCGAAGATCGAGGTTTATGTAATTCCTACCAACGAGGAGCTTGTTATCGCAAGAGATACAAAAGAGCTTGTTGAAAAGAATAAATAAAATTGTAAAATTTTTATGAACAGTTTTT
>CACYDY010000129.1 GCA_902773245.1 uncultured Ruminococcus sp. | reverse complement strand
AGCATATTAAAGTTTTGATCAAACTTTTTCAAAAGTTTGCGGTTTCCAAAGGCAGAGCCTTTGGTCGCTGACGGAACAAAGCAGAAAAGATCGACATATTTCCCTCAGCGAAATCAAATAAACTATCGATCAAAATAACTCTTAAAATAATACCTTTCGGTTAAAATCAAAACAGGCAACAGCGAAGCGAATTGCCGGTCTAAGAGGAAAAGCGCTAAATTTGAAAGCTATCGAGTATATCAATTATAATTCCTTTGTCCGCAGCCCGCAATATCATCAACTTGAGAGTCGCAGGTAATAAATCACTGCCCACAGCTTGAGGATTATTGCCTGTCGACCCAAGTATTTGGTTCTATTGTACATTATTGTCGTCACCCATACCCCCAACCCCCTTTCCCTCAAGGAAAAGGGGGCTTCTCAGGATGAGGGCTTCGCCCTCATCCTATTGGGGTCTGCGACCCCAAACCCCTGCATCTGCACTAAACGTCACCTTAATTTTTGGTTAGTGATTAACCATTTAATCTAACGGTTTGTTAATTGCCACCTTAAGTTGATGACATTGCCGCAGCCCGCCAACGAATATGCAGTATACATTTTTCTTAAACCGCGCAGGCTGCGTCAAATCGTGAAATATATTGCTCAAACAAAATTAATCCCGATCATCGGCGGAACAATGCCGCCAATGATCATAACAATATCATTACCAAATTCAAATCAAAGAATACACATCGAAAATCCTATCGTCAAAAAATCAATCCTCACGATATTCTTCAATTATGAAAGATTCAATAATATCTCCCTCTTTAAGATCGCTGAACTTTTCAAGTCCGATACCGCACTCATAGCCAGCGGATACCTCTTTGACTGCGTCCTTGAATCTCTGGAGAGAACTCATAGTGTCCTCAAAAATTACAATGCCGTCACGAACAACTCTGACCTGTGAATTTCTTGCAACCTTGCCGCTGAGAACGTATGAACCTGCGATAAATCCGACATTCTTGATCTTGATAACATTGCGGCACTCGGCTCTTCCGAGTACAACTTCTCTTGTTTTCGGAGCAAGCATACCTTTCATTGCGCTTTCGATCTCCTCGATGCAGTCATAGATAATTCTGTAGCATCTCAGGTCAACTCCGTCACGCTTTGCGTTTTCCTCTGCAACGGGATCGGGTCTTACGTTAAATCCGACGATAATTGCGCTCGACGCCGAAGCAAGCATTACATCGGACTCTCTGATAGCGCCGACAGCGCCGTGAATAACATTTATTCTTACCTCATCGTTTGAAAGCTTCTCAAGCGACTGCTTGACTGCTTCAACGGAACCCTGAACGTCCGCTTTAACAATGATCTTGAGTTCCTTAACATCACCCTGCTGCATCTGCTCAAAGAGATTATCAAGCGTTACAACAGACGGTTTCTGGGAATTAAACAGCTCTTCCTTAGCCTTCGACTTACGCTGTTCAACAAGCTCTCTTGCAAGACGCTCGTCGGAAACCGCATTGAAAATATCACCGCCCGACGGCGCTTCGTCAAGACCTGTGATCTCAACCGGGTATGACGGGCCTGCCTCTTTAACTCTTTCTCCTCGATAGTTGGTCATTGCTCTGACTTTGCCGACAGATGTTCCTGCAACAACAATGTCGCCGACCCTGAGTGTTCCGTTCTGAACGAGCATGGTAGCAACGGGGCCTCTTCCCTTGTCGAGTCTTGCTTCGATAACAGTACCCTTTGCGGCTCTGTCGGGGTTGGCTTTAAGTTCCTTCATATCCGCAACGAGAAGTACCATCTCAAGAAGATCCTCTATACCCTCTTTTTTCTTTGCGGAAACGGGAATACACGGAACATCACCGCCCCACTCTTCGGGAACGATATTATATTCTGTGAGCTGCTGCTTTACAAGATCAATGTTAGCGCCCTCTTTGTCTATCTTGTTGATGGCAACAATGATCGAAACGTCTGCCGCTTTTGCATGGTTGATAGCTTCAACCGTCTGCGGCATGATGCCGTCGTCAGCCGCTACAACAAGAATAGCGATATCCGTGACCTGAGCGCCTCTCGCTCTCATGGTCGTGAACGCTTCGTGACCCGGAGTGTCGAGGAATGTGATCTCTCTGCCGTTGACCTGCGCTCTGTAAGCGCCGATGTGCTGAGTAATGCCGCCTGCTTCGGTAGCCGTGACGTTCTCTTCTCTGATTGCGTCAAGCAAAGATGTTTTACCGTGGTCAACGTGTCCCATTACAACAACGACAGGCGCTCTTTCAACGAGGTTGTCGTCATCGTCTTCGCTGTCGTCGATAATTCTCTCCTCGATAGTAACCACTACCTCATGCTCAACCTTTGCATGAAGCTCCATTGCCGCAAGAGATGCTGTGTCAAAGTCGATAACATCATTGACGGTAGCCATCTGTCCCATTGAGAAAAGAACCTTTACAACTTCGGACGCTGTTACCTTCAATCTCATAGCAAGCTCCGATACAACGATCTCATCGGGAATGTAAACCGTAATAGGCTTGCTCTTTCTTTCGGCAGCAATTCTCTTCAAACGTTCCTGCTCGGTTTCCTTTCTGGAATTTTTCGGCTTTCCTTTGCGCTGTGACTTCTGATTTATCTTCTGCTTGCTGACGGTATTGTCGCTCTTGATCTTCGAAGAGTTGCTTGCAAGGTTGTCATACTTTTCATTGTATCTTTCAATGTCGATATTAGCCATGCCTGCTCTTGTATCAACAACTCTCGATCTTCTTTGAGTAGTTTCTTCCGATGTATAGCTGTCGGCTGATTTTGCAGATGTGTTTTCCTTTGATGCTCCCGCATTCTTTGCAGCCGGCTGCTGTCTATCCCTTTGAGCGGTATTCTTCGGATCGGGTTTTCTTCTGTTATCGTTCTTCCTGTTGTCTTCGGGCTGCTTTTGATTATTAGCGCGGTTTTTCTGTCTGTCGATCTTTGGCGGGAACTTTTTGTCGTTTGCGGTTCTTTTGCCGTCCTTGGAGGGCTGCGCCGCATTCTCTGTATTTTTATTATCTGTATTTTTATTATCTGTTTTCTTATTTTCCGTGTTTTTATTTCCCGATAAATATTCGTCAAGATTTTCGGTACTGTTCTTTTGTGTGAAATGCTCAAAAACTATGTTAAGCTCTTCCTCGGTGAGCGACGACTGCGAATTTTTCTTTTTCGCATTGCCGCCCGAATGCTCCATAAGCGCAGCTGCGATCTCCTTTGGCGCAACATTTAAATCCTTGGCAATTTCACTGACCTTATATTTGATCATCATATTGTCATTCCTCCTTATCGTCGAATGTCATCGATTCAAAAGCTCGGACGCTTGACATACTATCGTAATCAAGCGGCAAACGCTTTTTTATTCAAATCGATGTCATCACTGTATCATCGGTAAGCTTCTTTTTAATGCCCTCGGCAAACCCTTCATCATCAACGGATACGACCGCAGCCAGTTTTCCGACTGCAAAGCTAAGCTCTTCCTTGCTGCATTTTACTATAATTGTATGCACACCGTATTCCTTGGAATTTCTCAGAATTGTTTTTTTCGTATTTGGTGAGATATCACTTGCCATTAAAACAAGCTTTGCCGTTCCTTTTTTCATGGAATCAACGATCGGGTCGCAGCCTATTGTAAGCTTGCCCGCTCTGCGTATCAATCCCAAAAAGCCCAGCGCATTACTGTTCATTCGCAGTCAGCTCCTTCTCCATGGTGTCATAAACATCATCGGGAATTTTACATGAAAAAGCGCGTTCAAAGCGTCTTGCTTTTCTCGCCTGAACAAGGCAGGCAATATTTTTGCAGACATACGCTCCTCGTCCCGCTTTTTTTCCTGTGAGATCAAGCGAAACATCTCCCGCAGCCGCAACAGTTCCGTCGTCGTTTTTGACATCGGGCGCTTTAACAACACGAATCAATTCCTTTTTGGGCTTCATCTCACCGCAGCCCGTGCATTTTCTCAAAGGAATTTTCTTTTTAACCACAGTCTATCCGCCTTTCCCAAATATTACTCCGAAACCGGAATTTCTTCTTCGCTGTTTTCCTCCGGGGCTTGATCGGCGCCGAACGAAGATGAAGCCTCGTCCTCTGTGTTTGTAATTGCGGTTTCCTCAACGCTCTCAAGAGTTGCCTCTTCAAGTTCGGCAGATGATTCGGCGTCGATCGAAGCTTCGTCTGCTATGAGCTTTTCGTCTTCGTTTGATTCATCTTCTCCGTAGAATCCGCTTTCGGGTCTGATGTCAACCTTCCAGTGAGTGAGTCTTGCGGCAAGTCTTGCGTTCTGACCTCTGTTTCCGATAGCAAGAGAAAGCTGACTGTCGGGAACGGTAACTCTGCAGGTTTTGTTCTCCTCGTCGAGTATCTCCACTTTCAGAACATTTGCAGGCGACAGCGACGCAGCGATAAACTCCTCGGGTTTTTCTTTGTATTCGATAATATCAATTTTTTCGCCGCCAAGCTCCTCAACGATTTTTGCAACTCTGACGCCTCTTGCTCCGATACAAGCTCCGACGGAATCGACATCCGAGTTTTTGCTGGAAACGGCAAGCTTTGTTCTTGAACCTGCTTCTCTTGCGATCGAGTGGATCTCAACAATGCCGTCATAGATCTCGGGAACTTCAAGCTCGAAAAGTCTTTTTACAAACTCGTCGCTTGTGCGGCTGATAATAGCGCGAGGCCCTTTGTTCTTTCCCTTTTTGCCCGGCTCATGCTCCTTGATGTCCGCAATATAAACCTTGACGGAATCTCCCTCTTTCAGATCGTCAATACCGACCTGTTCGGCCTTTGTGAGGGTTGCAACGGACTTGTTTATTCTGATCGTAGCATTGCCTGTTGTGGGGTCAATATTCTCAACAACCGCAGTCACTATGTCGTGGAGCTTTTCTTTAAATTCGTTGAGAGTGATCTCTCTTTCCTTGTCACGGATTCCCTGACGAATAACGCTTCTTGCATTCTGAACGGAAATTCTTCCGAGATTCTTTGTATCGACCGGTATTCTCACCTTGCTGCCTATCTCGGCTCTGACGTCGATTTCTCTTGCTTGTTTTGTGTCAACTTCCTTGTCGGGATCCGTAACCTCTTCAACAACGGTTTTCTGAATATATGCCTGGAAAACGCCGTTGTTGATATCTATGGCAAAAACCACGTCGTCGTTGTTGTAATTGCTCTTGCAGGCTTTTTCGATAGACTTTTTAATGTTTTCGAGCATTGCGTCAACCGGAATACCCTTTGTTTTTTCAAGTTCCTGCATTGCAAGGAACATCTCCGCCAGATCATTGGTTTTTTTAGGTTCATTCTTTTTCATTTTTCCGATCTATCCTTTCGCTTCGGTAACTCTTTTCATTTTGTAATAATTATCAGTCAAAATCATCAAGCTTCACATAAACGGCGTCTTTTTTGCCGAATGTCACTTCATTCTCACCGCTGTGATCTTCGATGGTAATTTCATTTTTTTCATAGGATTTCAGCTTTCCGCAAAACTCCTTGCCGATACCCTCTATCGGACGTATCATTTTAACCATAACATCGGCGCCGATATACGCAAGGAAATGCTCATCTTTGACAAGCTCCCTCTCTATCCCGGGAGAACATACCTCCAAGCAGTATTCGCCGTCGATCGGGTCGGCTTCGTCGAGCGGAGCGTCGATTGCGCGGCTGACTTTCTCGCAGTCGTCGATCGATATACCGTTTTCGCTGTCTATAAAAATTCTCAAATACCACTGGGCGCCTTCTTTAACATACCTCACGTCCCACAGTTCAAGCCCAAAGCCTTCAACGATCGGTTTGACGAGCTGTGTTACCGTTTCAACGGTATTTCCGCCTTTTTTCTTCGCCAATGCAATTCCCCCTAAGCGCTTTGCAAACATAAAGGAGCGGGTCGTTTTTCAACCCACTCCTTACTTTACAATATTTATTACTATAATATTTTACCACATATTCACGAATTTTTCAAGAACTATTTTTTCACAACATTGTAGCGCATAAACATGAAATTTTGCTTAATATTAACCAAAACGCAGGCATCAATAAACAAACACCGGCATATTGTCATAAACAAGATCATAAAGCTTTCCCGCCTGATCAAGCGGCATATTAACGCATCCGTGCGAGCCGTTGTAGTAATACAGCTCACCGCCGAAATACGGCTGCCATGTTGCGTCATGGAAACCTACGTCATCGGCAAAAACCATCCAGTAAGCAACCGGAGTTGCATAGCCCGGTCCTCTGAGGATCGCATTCTGCTGGTGGTAACGGATTCTGAACGCTCCCACGGGGGTATCGTTTCCGAGGTTGGGATTTCCCGTAACCACGTCGGTTTCAAGGACTATCTCACCGTTTTGATACATCCACATATGCTGCTCGGCAATGCTGACCTCTGCGTAAGTATTTCCGTAGTAGTCGTTTCCGTTTGCGTCATAGCCCACGCCTGTTCTCATCCACCATTTTACGCTTTCTTCCGTGCCCTCGGTCAGATCAACCGTAACCGTTTTTTTCTTTAACACTATATCTTTCAAAAGCTTTACGGACTCTTCCTGATCGAGCATCCAGCCGTAGTCGCCCGTAGTCAGTTCTATAACATTTCCCGAATGCGACACAAAAGACTTCGGCTTGTCATATGTATCATACTTTTCCGCAAGTGTTTTTACATACTCTGCAATCTTTTCGTCATTTGTTTTAAGCGCATAATTGCCGTTTTTGTCTTTCTCCGCTTTGACCCAGCCTGCTATTGTCTGAATATCTATGTTTTCTTCCGTCATTCCGAATTTCAGTGTGATACTCATGCCGGAAATTTCATCACAGGCTGACTTTTTAGCGGCAAGATCCTCGTCGTTTGAATAGATTTTCGGTTTGTCGTACACATCTTCTTCTTTCAGATCAATGGTATCAATGTTATCCTTCAAAGCTTTTTTTATTTTTTTGATAAGAACATCTCTGTGCGCCACATTTCCAAGACTTTCGGGAACTATCTTGAACTCTCCGTCCATAAAAATAAGCTCGGCGTCTTTGGCAGCCATAGGATACTGAGGATCGATACATTCAAGCTCGTCAATAACATCGATAAGCTTATCCTCGTCATAAGTATACTTGATAACTCCGTCATCAATGACATAACTCTTGTCCTCAAAAAGGTACATCGCCCACATCAATCCCGACTGCAGATCGAGAATATTGTCAAAGCTCGGATCTATTTCGGCTTTGAAGTCGATGTCTTCACCGTCGATAGTTTCTTTGGTGTAATCCTGTTCGATCAGCGTCAGCTTGTAGTTTTCACATTTTGAAACCAATTCCTGCTTTGCTTCGTCAATACTCAAAAGTGAAACGTCGGAGCTGTTCAACGTCGTTCCAGGCAGAAAATGCTGCGAAAAATAGAAACCGACAAAACCGTATGCTCCCACTACAACAACCAACGTCACAAAAAATGCAATCAGTCCTGCATATGATCTGTTTTGGGAACGCTTTGCATTTCTTTTTCTTTTCTTCTTCATAACTTTTCAGTATATCCTCCGTTCTCAATTCTTAACGCTCAGTACACCGTACCGCAAAAAACTACTTTTTTCAACTGTATATAAGCATATCACAAAACAAAATGAATTTCAATCATATTTGGAATAATTTTGTAAATTTTTTGATAAATTATTTTGGTTAAGAAAACGGATAATAAATTTGAAAAATGAGCGCAGTAAAGTGTTAAATTTATACTTAATGTTATCTGATTTTACTTGTCTTTTTAATGTTGTTTCGAAAATATTTTCTTTATCCAAATGCAAAAAGCCGCACAAAGCATTCTAAAGCCCCGTGCGGTTTTTATATAATTATCTCAATTTGCTGCCAAACGGAATATTATCAACAAGAATAACCTTGATCTCGCCGTTCGGACAATCAGCCGACAGGATCATACCCTGGCTTTCCACCTTACAAAGAGTAACCGGCTTCAAATTATCAACAATTATAACATTGTGACCGATAAGCTCTTCCGGTTTGTAATACTCGGCGATACCGGATACGATCGTTCTCTCTCCGTCGCCGTCGTCAAGTGTGAATTTCAAAAGCTTTTTGGATTTCTTTACTTTTTCACAATTCAACACATTGGCAACTCTGAGTGAAACCTTTGCAAAATCGTCTATTCCTATAAGCGCAGGACTTTCAGCCTTTTCCTGTGACGAAGCCTGTTCCTTTGCCTGTGCCTTTTCGGCATTTTCCCTGATGATAGTGTTAAGCTCCTCGATTTCTTTTTCAACGTCTATTCTCGGGAACAGTGCGGCTCCCTTTTTAACGGCAGCGGTTTGTGAAAGAACATTGAACTTGTCGGCATTTTCATAAGTGACATCTTCATCTGCAGCTCCGATCTGCTCCCAGACCTTGGGCATTGTTCCCGGCATGAAAGCCGAAAGAAGAGTCGACACTATTCTGACTGTGTCAAGAAGATTATAAAGAACTGCGGCAAGTCTTGGTTTGTTTGCCTCATCTTTGGCAAGAACCCATGGCGTGGTTTCATCAATGTATTTGTTTGCGCGTGACACAACCTTAAATATTTCAGCAAGAGCATTGTTGATCTGAGTTTTGTCAATAAAATCATCAACCTTGCTGCGAAGAGATACTGCCGTTTCGATCAGATCGTCGTCAAATTCACCGTGTTCCTTGTTTTCGGGGAGAGTACCGCCGAAATATTTTTCAACCATTGCGACCGTTCTTGAAACAAGATTTCCGAGTCCGTTTGCCAGGTCGGTATTTATTCTGTTGATCATGATTTCGTTTGAGAATGAACTGTCCGAACCGAGAGCCATTTCTCTGAGAATGTGATAACGAATTGCGTCTGCGCCGTATCTTTCTCCGAGAACAAACGGATCTACAACATTTCCGAGAGATTTGCTCATTTTCTGACCGTTGAACGTGATCCAGCCGTGAACGGCGAGATGTTTCGGAAGCGGAAGATCGAGCGCCATCAGAATTGCCGGCCATGTAATAGCATGGAATCTCATGATATCCTTTGCTACCATGTGAACATCTGCGGGCCAGAATTTGTCATAATCATCATACTTTTCGTTTTCATATCCCAAAGCCGAGATATAGTTTGACAATGCGTCAACCCACACATAAACCACGTGACCCTCGTCGAACGGCACCGGGATACCCCACTTGAAGGTTGTTCTCGAAACGCACAGGTCTTCGAGTCCGGGTTTTATGAAATTATTAACAAGCTCGGTCGCTCTTGTTTTCGGCTGCAGGTAATCTGTTTCTGTCAGAAGCTTCTCAAGACGCTGCGCAAACGGCGCCATTTTGAAAAAATAAGCCTCCTCTTTCGCCTGCTTTACATCACGTCCGCACTCGGGACATTTTCCGTCAACAAGCTGCGAATCAGTCCAAAAGCTTTCACACGGTGTGCAGTAATTTCCGCTGTACTCGCCCTTATAGATATATCCCTTGTCATAAAGCTCTTTGAATATTTTCTGAACGCTTTCAATGTGATAATCGTCTGTAGTTCTGATATATCTGTCAAAATCGACATTCATATATTTCCAAAGATTTTTGAATATTTCAACGATCTCATCAACGTATTGCTTTGGTGTGATACCACGCTCCCGGGCTTTCTGTTCGATTTTCAAGCCATGCTCGTCTGTACCCGTGAGAAACATTACGTCATAGCCCTGCATACGCTTGTAGCGTGCTATCGAATCGCAGGCAACCGTTGTATAGCAGTGACCTATATGCGGATTTCCCGACGGATAGTAAATCGGTGTGGTAATATAAAATTTACCCTTGCTCATAAATGATTAATTCCTCCTGTTTGTGTTTTCTTTAAGGAAAATTGGCAAATACACATATCCTTAAGTCAAAAGCCGGCTTTGACGTCATTTATTATTTTTGTTAGCCGCCGAAAGATATAGCAAATTATAGTAAACTACATTAATTTTTGCTCAATCAGAGTTTTTATAAACCCTAACTTTGTTTTTTAGGGGACGCTTTTTGCCAAAGCGTCCCCTCTTCCCAAACAGTCCACCGGACTGTTTGGGAATTCACCCCTTGCAAAGGGCTGAACGCTAAGGTGTTTCGCCGT
>CACYDY010000128.1 GCA_902773245.1 uncultured Ruminococcus sp. | reverse complement strand
GGTTTATTATCAAAATACTTATAAAAAAAACTGTTGATTTTACGGAAATTTATGGTACAATATTAATAAGAAAATTTGTTTAAATATTTTGTTTTTGCAAAAGCTAAACGGAGGAACAAAAATGAAAAAGAGAAACAAAGAAGCTCTCAATATGTTTTTTTCAACGTTCATAGTTGCAGCCTATGTGATTTGCTGTTATTTTATCCTACAGCTTGCGTCAACGGTTACTAACCAAAATCTTTACAGCGCAGTCACGATCGGGCTTGTTGTAATATTCGGCGGAATGCTTTTTTATGCAACAAGAGTCGGTGACGGAAAACAGGTTTTGCGTTTCAGTCCTTCGGTGCTGATAATGATGATATTGCCGTCGGTGTATGTGATAAGCGCATTTTTTGCGGTAGGTCTGCCTCTTCACCAACAAATAACAAACAACAGCGTCATAATATATATTGCGGCTGTCGTTTTGGGTTACGGTATCCCCTATTCATTCACAAGCGGTTTTGAAATGGTTGCGGCAGAAGATGTTTTTTATCCCGAACATTTCGAAAAGAAAAACGAAGATTGATTATAAACATATAGGATCTAAAGACTAAAAATCGGGGCGGACATAGGATATGGTTCGCCCTTTGCAATATAAAGGAGGACTTGGATATGGGCTGTACTCATGACTGCGGTTCATGTTCGTCAAGCTGCACTTCAAAGAACAATAAGAATTTTAAGCTTGAATGCAACAAAAACAGCAAAATTAAAAAGGTTATCGGTGTGGTCAGCGGAAAAGGCGGAGTGGGAAAATCTACCGTTACATCACTTCTTGCTGTGTCCAAGAACCGAAAAGGATATAAAACGGCGATTCTTGACGCAGACATCACCGGTCCGTCAATTCCAAAGGCATTTGGAATTGATCATAAAGCTGCCGCAACGGAAGATGAGCTGCTGCCGGTGTGCTCGCCGACAGGAATAAAGATAATGTCGGTAAATCTGCTTTTAGAAGACGAAACCGACCCTGTTGTGTGGAGAGGCCCGGTCATCTCGTCGACAGTACGTCAGTTTTGGACAGATGTTCGGTGGGGCGAAATTGATTATATGTTTGTTGATATGCCGCCGGGGACGGGAGATGTTGCGCTGACGGTATTTCAATCGCTGCCGATCGACGGAATAATTGTGGTAACGTCGCCGCAGGAGCTTGTTGCTATGATAGTGGAAAAAGCAGTTAAAATGGCTGACATGATGAATGTTCCTATTTTGGGAGTAGTAGAAAATATGAGCTATTTTCAGTGTCCCGAATGCGGAAAAAGACATAATATTTTTGGAAACAGCCGCGTTGACGAGATCGCCGAGAAATTTAAAACGAAAGTGTTGGCAAAGCTCCCGATCGACACAAATATTTCGGCAAGCCAAGACAATGGCGCTATAGAAAATATCGACAAGGATTATTTTGTATAATATCGGAAATCAGAAAACCACCGGTTAACCTAAAGCATTTCGGCTTATTGCTTTATTTAACCGGTGGTTTTTTTTATTTATTTTTGGATAATTGAGTAATCACTTGGGGTATATTCTTTACGACAATCTCTCTTTAAAATCGTCATAACCGAAAGATTTTACCAATATATCCCGACCGTCAGAATTTCTGTAAACAATATCGGGCAGCTTCATTCCGTTGAATGTATTTGTTTTAACCATTGTATAGAGCGCCATATCCTCAAATGTCAAAACATCACCCTCATTAAGCTTGCTGTCAAAAGAATAATCACCTATGACATCTCCCGCAAGACACGTAGGGCCTCCCAAACGATAGGTAAACCTTTTTTCACCCGGCAGACCCGAATTTTGAAGCGGCGGACGATACGGCATTTCAATAACATCGGGCATATGACAAGCGGCGGACGTGTCAAGAATTGCAATATTCAGATCATTGCGAACGATCTCGAGAACGCTTGTTTTCAGATATCCGGCATTCAAAACGACAGCTTCGCCCGGCTCAAGATATATCTGCAAATCATACTTGTTTTTGAAATGCAAAATCACCTTTTTCAGTCTTTCGATATCATAATCATCACGGGTAATATGATGTCCTCCGCCAAAATTCAGCCATTTCATATTATGAAGATACTTTCCGAACTTCTCTTCAAATACAACCGCCGTTTTTTCGAGATCATCGGAATTTTGCTCGCAAAGAGTGTGAAAATGAAATCCGTCAAGCAGTTTCAATATACTCTCGTCGAAATTATCGATCGTACAGCCAAGTCTTGATCCGACAGAACACGGATCGTAAATTTCGTGTCCCTCCTGAGTCGAGCATTCGGGATTAACTCGCAGACCTATTGATTTTCCTTTGTTCTTTGCAGTCAAACCATACTTTTCGACCTGTGAAACAGAGTTGAAAACTATATCGTCGGCATAGTTCAGAATTTCGTCAAACTCGTCCTTTCTGTAAGCCGGAGAAAAAACATGAGTTTCTCCCCCGAACTTTTCAAAACCCAGACGCGCTTCATAAAGACCGCTCGCCGTTGTTCCGCAGAGGTATTTTGAAATAAGCGGATACGCATAAAACATTGAAAATGCCTTTTGTGCCAACAGAATTCTGCAGCCTGTTTCGTCCTGAATTGACTTCAATATTTCGAGATTTTTTATCAATCTTTTTTCGTCCACCAAAAAATACGGTGTTTTTATATTATCACTCATTACGATCAGTCCACCAAAATCGGATTCTCGTCGATCTGCCACGGCAAACCGCATTTATTGAGCTGCTCCATATACGGATCGGGATCGAACTCTTCCACAGTGTAAACACCCGGCTTGTTCCATTTTCCGGTTACAAGCATCATAGCTCCGATCATGGCAGGAACACCCGTTGTGTAGGAAATAGCCTGTGAACCGACCTCTTTGTAACACTCCTGATGATCGCATACGTTGTAAATATATGCGGTCTTTTTCTTTCCGTCTTTAGTTCCCGTAAAAATACAGCCGATGTTGGTTTTTCCGACCGTTCTCGGCCCCAATGTTGCCGGGTCGGGCAGCAAAGCCTTCAAAAACTGTATCGGAACGATCTGATGTCCCTCAAACTCGACAGGCTCTGTCGAAAGCATGCCTACGTTTTCAAGGCAGTTCATATGTGTGAGATAGCTTTGTCCGAATGTCATGAAGAAACGTATTCTTTTTACATTCGGGATATTTTTTGCAAGCGACTCGATCTCCTCATGATGAAGAAGATACATATCCTTCATTCCCACCTGATCGAAGTTATATTCTCTTTTGATACTCATTGCAGGAATCTCGACCCAATGTCCGTTCTCCCAGTAAGAACCCGGCGCAGAAACCTCTCTGAGGTTTATCTCGGGGTTAAAGTTCGTTGCAAATGGATATCCGTGATCGCCGCCGTTGCAGTCGAGAATATCTATCGTTTCGATCGTATCAAAAAGGTGCTTCTGAGCATAAGCGCAGTAAGCCTGGGTAACGCCCGGATCGAATCCCGAACCCAAGAGAGCGGTCAAGCCTG
>CACYDY010000127.1 GCA_902773245.1 uncultured Ruminococcus sp. | reverse complement strand
ATTTCAAACGATTTGAGTGCAATTTGACGAAAAAAGGCAAGCAAGATGAGTACCAAGCCCGTAGGGCGTGATTTAATCAGTGGTTCCATAAGTTAAAGTCATCGCCGCCACCCCGAAATCCTGTAATAATTCTACGCAATATGAGCAGCGGATTTAATCAGAACTTCCCGAGAAATTTACAAAATTAAGACAATTTTTCAAAAACACTTGACAAGAATGTACTGAATATTGTATAATTAAACTTGCAAATTATGCGATTAACTCCTGCCTTTTGGCGGATGGGAGGGAAAATAAATGGCAGAAATCAGAATCAAGGAAAATGAGTCTCTTGAGAGTGCATTGAGAAGATTTAAGAAGCAGTGCGCAAGAGCCGGCGTTATTGCTGAGGTTCGTAAAAGAGAAGCTTACGAAAAGCCGTCTGTAAAGCGTAAGAAAAAGTCCGAGGCTGCTCGTAAACGTAAGTATAAGTAATTTAAACTTACAAATGAATAGTTGGAAAAAGGGTGAGTGGTCTTAATATTTATCAGGCTGCTCACTGTTTTTTTTACGTTCCGTAACTTAATGTGACATTTTGCTCAAATGCAGAGGTTCGCAGTGGTTGTTCGGATCAATCATTAGTTTCATAGGATAATTGGTGTATTATTAAACAGCGAAAATAATAGCCGAAATTACAGCGATTGACGAATAATTAAAATATTATAAACAAATAAATATGGGGTAAAAATAATGTGCAGGAAGATACTTTTAATTTTGGGTCCTAATCTTAATATGGTAGGGCTGAGAGAAAAAAATGTTTACGGCGAGGAAACTGCCGAAACAATTAACAATGATGTTCGTTCATGGGCAAATGAGTTGGGAATGGAAATCGAGATCTTTCAGTCCAATTGCGAGGGCGAGATCATATCAAAAATACACTCCGCACTTGGCGAAAAAGACGGAATAATTATCAATGCCGGGGCTTACACCCACTACAGCTACGCCATCAGAGATGCGATCGCTTGTGTTCCGGGTATTCCCACAATTGAAGTCCATATGTCAAATGTTCATGCTCGTGATGAATTTCGTCACAAAACAGTTATCGGCGGCGTGTGCAGGGGTCAGATAAGCGGCTTTGGAAAATTCAGCTATCGTCTTGCTTTGTATGCTCTGAATGATATACTTTAAAAGGTGGTTGTTTTATGGGCGGAACATCGGAACTTCAAAAACTCAGAAATTACATGAAGCTTAAAAAGCTTTCAACAAGACTTTTGGATAATAAAAGCGCCTTTTTGGTTACTCATGAAGCTAACCTGTATTATCTGACAGGTTTTCCCAACAGCGAGGGAACATTGTTTATTACTCGTGAAAAATCATATCTTCTCGTGGATTTTCGTTACGGTGAAGCCGTTAAAAAATCGGTTACAAACTGTGATGTGGTCGTTTACGAACGTTATTACACAACCCTCGGGGAACTTGTGAAAAAGCATGGAATAACGGAAATTTTTATCGAATCGGCGTATACAACGGTTAGAAACTATTCGCTTTATAAAGAAAAATTCGGCGAGTTAAAATGCAGGATAACCGCAAACGACACTCTCGACAAGCTCATCTCCAATCTGAGAATAGTCAAATCAAGCGACGAAACAGCGAAAATTCAAAAAGCGCAGGATATTACCGAGGAAGCGTATCTTGAGCTTTTGAATATTGTAAAGCCCGGTGTGAGCGAAAAAGAGCTTGCTCTGGAGCTGGAGTTCCTTATGCGGAAAAAAGGGGCAGATGGAGTTTCATTCGATTTAATAACTATCACAGGAAAGAAAACATCGATGCCGCATGGTGTTCCCGGAGATGAAACAGTGAAAAACGGAGATTTCGTAACGTTTGATATCGGAGCGGTCTTCGAAGGTTATCACAGCGATATGACAAGAACGATCGCTGTCGGAAAGGTGAGCGAGCGGCAGCGTGAGATTTACGATATTGTACGCAAAGCTCAGCTGTGCGGACTTTCAAAGGTGAGATCGGGCGTTAAAGCGAGCGAGGTCGACAAAGCCGCAAGAGATGTGATAGAAAACAGCGGTTTTGGCGAATTCTACAAGCATTCGACAGGGCACGGGGTAGGTCTTGATATTCATGAGCTGCCGTTTGTATCTTCACGCTGTGAAACGTTTTTAAGCCCCGGTATGGTAATAACGGTTGAACCCGGAATTTATCTTCCAGATGAGTTCGGAGTCAGAATTGAAGATATGGTTTTGGTGACAAAGGACGGATTTAAAAATTTTGCCTCATTGCCCAAGGATCTGATCATTGTTTGATTGTCCGATTTCCTTTTTGGCTTTTGTTAATAAAACTTTTTCCAAAACAGGATTTTTAATTAAAAAAACTTGAAATTTATACTTTTGTATAGTATAATAGAGGAGTATATGGTGCTTTTTTCTTAAAGATGAAAATCTTTCAAGAATTGAGAGTCTACATTCCAAAAACAGGAGGATTTAATATGATTTCAGCAGGAGATTTCAGAAACGGCGTTACCTTCGAAATGGACGGTCAGGTTGTTTCTATCATCGAATTTCAGCACGTAAAGCCGGGAAAGGGTGCGGCTTTCGTTCGTACTAAAATCAAAAACGTTATCACGGGTGCGGTAGTTGAAAAAACTTTCAACCCCAATGATAAGTACCCAACAGCTTATATCGAGAGAAAAGATATGGAATACAGCTATGCAGACGGTGATCTTTACTACTTCATGGATACCGAAACATGGGAGCAGATCCCGATCGGAAAGTCTGTTCTCGGTGACAACTTCAAGTTTGTAAAAGAAAACATGGTTTGTAAGGTCCTTTCCTACAAAGGCAATGTTTTCGGTGTTGAGCCGCCGAACTTTGTTGAGCTTAAGGTTACGGCAACCGAGCCGGGCTTCAAGGGCGATACTGCTACAAACGCAACAAAGCCCGCAACTGTTGAAACCGGTGCGGAGGTAAGAGTGCCTCTCTTTATTGATGAGGGCGAGGTTATCCAAATCGACACCCGTACAGGCGAGTATCTCGGACGCGCTTGATTAATAAAATACAGCGTGGCTGCTGCGTTATTATAAAGTATTCCACAAAGGAGGAATAGAGGTTGGATATTAAAGAAAAAGTAGCTTATATTAAGGGGCTTACAGATGGCTTGAAGCTTAATGAAAGTGATGACACGGTAAAGGTTTTGAAAGCCGTAATTGATTTGCTCGAAGACGTTTCCGACGAGATCACTGACCTCGGAGAATTGTATGACGAGCTGAGTATGCAGGTTGATGAAATTGATCAGGATCTTTCTATCGTTGAGGACGACCTCTATGATGCTGAAGAGGACGAGGACGATTTTGACGACTTCGATGAAAACAGCGAGTATTACGAGGTTGTATGCCCGAAATGCGGCGATGAGATCTGTGTGTCGGAGGATATTTTGATCGAGGGTTCTATTGACTGTCCTAATTGCGGAAAAAATCTCGAGTTTGATTTTTCAAGTCTTTCTGCCGATGATATCAACGATTCGGAAGAAAACTAAGGAAGCACTGATTACATCTGTGGTTTTGTAAATATCTGATTTGGGAATATTCTTTAACAATTTGTTCGCCCCTTGAGTATAATGCTCAGGGGGTGTTATTTTGCGCAGAAATAAATTCGGCAGAAGAAGCCGCAGATTTTGGAAATTTTTCTTCAAAGCTTTCGTTTGTTTTGCGGTTGTTTTGTTTGTGGGGCTGTTCTTGTTTTTTGAAAAACGTATTTCACCGTTTATGTCGGATTATACCGTAATGAAAGGCAAACAGACAATGACAGAATTGTTTGCGGAAACTGTGAACCAAAAAATGACTGAAATGAACCTCAAATACAGCGATCTTATAGAGATCACTTACTCCGACAGCGGAGAAATACAGTCCCTTAACACAGATGTTGTCACTATCAACAAATTAAAAAATGAAGTAACGGCAGATCTTTCAAAAAAGCTTTCCCAAGAGTATGAATTCAAAGCGGAAATTCCCATCGGCAGCCTGATAAACAGCGAGTTTTTGAGCGGTTCCGGCAAATCGCTGGAATTCAACAACATTGTTACCGGTGATGTTAAATCCGATTTCAGAAGCGAATTTGACCCCGCAGGCATTAACCAAACGATACACCGACTTTACTTTGACATAACGGGCGATCTGATCATAATTTGCGGCGGCACACAAGAACCGATCGAATTGACCACAGCCGTATTGGTGGGGGAAACCGTTATTGTCGGCAATGTTCCGAATGTTAATTCGGGGCTGAGCGGAAGTTTGATAACAAGATGATAGTATTATTAATAAATTTTGATATTTCTGTTGATTTATTTTTAGGAATGGTGTATAATTAGATGGGAGCAAAATGATAGTATGTTAATGTGAATTTTGTGTATTTTGCTTCTTACGGTGACCTCGGAAAGCTTTTGTGTTGAGGTTTGTTCGGGGTGTATGAACGGGGGATTTGTATTATGGAAGAATTAAAAAAGTATTGTGTCCCATATGGCAGCTTGGCCAAGCTCAGAGGATACATAATCGTTTTGATGATGGGAATTATTTTTGTCGCATATAAAACTATTAGAAATGCTTGTTTGCCTGTTAATTACATACTGCTGAACATTATAATGGTTTTTGTAGCTTTCGTATTTGGTTGGGTTTTATATTTTGTAATTAAGAAGATAGTCTTTACAAAATATCTGAAACTCTATGAAAGCAGAATGCAGACAATTCAGCAAAAACATCTTGAAGAATATGTTCTCAGCGATTTTCAAAACGGATCAAGAGAACTTGGCGATAATCTGATCGTCGGTGAATATTGTCTTATTGGCAGAAATATGGGAATGATAGCTTTTTACGATGATATTCAAAGAGTTTATCAGGAAGCAAAGACCGACAAACAACACAAAGCAAAAGAGGGCGAATCAAGCTCGCTCAAGGTAGTTTGCGGCGATAAAATCTATACGCTTTGCGTTGTAACTATCAACGATCTTTTTGAGCGTGACGTAACTAACATTTGCAAATCTGTGAACAAAAGAAATGTTAATTTTGATTATTGATAATAATGGGGTGCTTTACTCGGGCAGTCGGGAAAAGTACCCCATATTTCTAACAGCAAATCAGAAGATTATTTCCGAAAATTTGTTTACAATGATTTTTTATTCTGTTATAATAGTAATAACAACTTGTTTAAGGAGAGAACACTATGACGAAAAAATCTGTCGTAAAAGCGTCAATATGTGCAGTGATCTCGTCGGCGCTTATTGTTTCGGCGTCGGCTTCGGCTAATGCCGGGGTGTGTGAAGATGTGCCGATCAAGGCTGTTCTTGCGTCTGATCATACCGATACATACGAAGCTTATATGAACGGTGAAATAGAAGTTGACGAAAACTCCGGCGTCGGAATACCGCCGTATTCGGCAAAGGGAAGTATTATTCAACCCTCGGGTTCGCTGCCGCCAAGCTATCAAACCAAAACTACCCCGATAAGAAGTCAGGGCAGCAATAACACCTGTTGGGCTTTTTCGGGATTGGGAACATTGGAGGCCGCTTTGTCACATCAGGGAAAGGGCGACGTTGAT
>CACYDY010000126.1 GCA_902773245.1 uncultured Ruminococcus sp. | reverse complement strand
ACCTAAAGCAGGTCCTACAGGCGGTGCCGGTGTTGCCTTGCCGGCAGGTATCTGGAGCTTAATAAATCCTGTTACCTTTTGAGCCATTTTAACTGCACCTCCAAAAATCGTGGTCTAAACGGAATGTTAAGAAATTTCATTCCTCCCACACGGGGAAAAACTCCCCTCCGACGCAAAGCGGCGGCCATATTTTATTTTATTCAAGCGGCTCGACCTGATTAAGTTCGAGGTCAACCGGTGTTTCGCGACCGAACATGGAAACGGTCACTCTGACACTGTCATTTTCGATGTCGATATTTTCAACGCTGCCGACGAAATCCTCAAGCGGACCGTCGATAATGCGAACGCTGTCGCCGACATTGTACGAAACCTCAACGCTGTGAGATTCCACTCCCATTTTTTCAGCCTCTTCGTCAGTCAGCGGAACAGGCTTGGATTCGGGGCCGACAAATCCCGTGCAGCCTCTGATATTTTTGACTACATACCAGGATTCATCCGTGTACACCATTTTAATAAACACATATCCCGGGAAAATTTTTCGTTCAACTTCCTTGGTTTTTCCGTCTGCGATCTCCTCGACCGTTTCGGTAGGAACCTTGATATCATTAAACAAATGATGAAGATTTCTGTTTTCGACGGTTGTTTGGAGATTTGAAGCGACCTTATTTTCGTAACCGGAGTAGGTATGCACGACATACCACTTAAAATCCTCAGACACAAAAAATCATCCTTTCGGCATTAATCAGGCATTGCTTCCAATGTCCATAATGAGCCCGAGCAGAGCGACAAAACCTGTATCAAGTCCGTAAACGAACAATCCGACAACTATCAAAACTGCGAGCACAATGCCCATATTTCTGAAAGTCGCCTTTGGTGTAGGCCAAACGATCTTCTTGATCTCGCTCTTACATTCTCTGAAGTACTTAGCAATTCTCGAAAAGACTGACGGTTTTTTCTTTTCCGATGGCTTCTTATCAGACGATTTGTTGTCCGTTTTTGCCGAAGCGTCCGACTTTTTTGCAGAGGACTTGCTGTCCTTTTTCTGCTCGTCGAGTTTTTCGGCTTTCTTTTTTTGAGCCATAATTGTAACCCTCCGTTACTTACTTCGTTTCCTTGTGCAGAGTATGCTTCTTGCAGAATCTGCAGTACTTGTTCATCTCGAGTCTGTCGGGATCGTTCTTCTTATTTTTCATGGTGTTGTAGTTGCGCTGTTTGCACTCAGTGCAGGCTAGTGTAATTTTCACTCTCATTGTAGCGGCACCTCCGTTTTTGCGGTAATTTTAGCCTCCCTCAAAAAGGGCACAAAAATAAAAACCCCTTACGAGGTAATTTAATTTTACCACACTCTGCGAACTCTGTCAATAGTATTTTCAAAAATTTGTCTGCGTATTCTTCGGTTTTTTCACGAAATCCGACGGGCGGCTGCCCGATATTACAAACCGTGCGGCAATGCGATTAATTACAAACAAAAAAAGAAAGTGCCACAAATGTGACACTCAGCTTTAGCGATAAAAAATCAGTCGATTTCAACAATAACCTTACTGTTGGTTCTGATAGCTGCCGCTCTTGCAACAGTACGGATAGCCTTTGCAATTCTTCCCTGCTTGCCGATAATTCTGCCCATATCGTCCTCTGCAACATGAAGATGATATACAACAGTACCGTCCTCGTTCGGCTCATCTGCGTCAACGCTTACGGAATTGGGATCTTCAACAAGTCCTTTTGCAATAGTTACGAGTAACTCTTCCATCAGAATCTTACCTCCATAGAGAAAATAATACACAATTTGACTGTACACCAAATAAAACTCAGATGGTGTACAGTCCGAAAAAGCCGGTTAATCAGTCGATAACGTTAGCTTTCTTAAGCAATGCTTTAACAGTATCAGTTGGCTGAGCGCCGTTGCCGAGCCACTTCTTAGCCTTTTCAGCGTCAACCTTGAGAGCAACCGGCTCCGAAATCGGGTTGTAGTAACCGATCTCCTCGATGAAACGACCGTTTCTCGGATATCTGCTGTCAGCAACTACGATACGATAGAAAGGAGCTTTTTTAGCGCCCATACGACGAAGTCTGATCTTTACCATTTCTTTTCACCTCCACCACAAAGGGGTTATATTATCACCAATAAAAATTGGATCAAAGCTAATTAAAAATTCATGCCGCCCTGACCGCCCATTCCCAACGGGCCTCCAAGACCGGGAAGCTTTTTATACTTCTTTTTGCCTTTCTTGTTAGTAACCTTTTTGATAAATTTCTGCATTTGTTCAAGCTGCTTGAGCAGTCGATTCACGTCCTCGACCTTCATGCCGGAGCCTGCCGCAATACGTCTTTTTCTTGACGGATTGATAACAGACGGCTTTGCTCTTTCCTCGGGAGTCATCGAGAGAATGATCGCTTCGATTCTGTCGATTTGTCGATCGTCGACATCAACGTCCTGAAGCTGCTGTTCCATTCCCGGAAGCTTTGATAGAATACCCTTGATGGGACCCATCTTCCTGATCTGCCCAAACTGTTCGAGAAGATCGTTGAAATCAAGCTGGCTTTTGATAATTTTCTGAGCCATCTCTTCGGCTTTTTTTCTGTCGATTTTCTCCTCGGCTTCTTCGATGAGGGTGAGCATGTCGCCCATTCCGAGGATTCTTGACGCCATTCTGTCGGGGTGGAACACCTCAAGATCATCGAGCTTCTCGCCGGTACCTGCATATTTGATAGGCTTTCCTGTAACGGCTTTGACACTCAGCGCTGCGCCGCCTCGGGTATCTCCGTCAAGCTTTGTCAGAACAACGCCCGTTATGTCAAGAAGATCGTTAAACGATTTCGCCACATTCACGGCGTCCTGACCCGTCATGGAGTCGACAACGAGCAAAATTTCCTGCGGTTCGACAGCTTTTTTGATTCTCTCAAGTTCTCCCATCAAAGCTTCGTCTATATGCAGACGGCCTGCGGTGTCGAGGATCACGATGTCGTTGCCGTGATCTTTTGCGTGTTTTATGGCTTCCTGAGCGGTTTTCACGGGATCCTGAGTACCCTTTTCGAAAACCGGAACATCTACCTGTTTTGCAACCACTTTAAGCTGTTCTATAGCGGCGGGTCTGTAAATATCGCAAGCGACAGCGAGAGGTCGGTGTCCCTGCTTTTTCAGCATTTTTGCAAGCTTTCCGGTGTGGGTAGTTTTACCCGAACCCTGAAGTCCGCACATCATAATAACGCACGGAGGCTTTTTGGGGAAATTCAGTCTGACCTCCTCGCCGCCCATAAGCTCGGTCATTTCCTCGTTAACGATTTTAATAACCATCTGAGCGGGAGTCAGGCTTTCCATAACGTCGGAGCCGACGGCGCGCTCGGTTATTTTTGCGGTAAAATCCTTGGCAACCTTATAGTTAACGTCCGCTTCAAGCAAAGCCATTCTGACTTCTCTCATAGCGCTTTTAACGTCTGCCTCGGTCAGCTTACCTTTATTTTTCAAGCGTTTGAACGCATTGCCAAGCTTCTCGGAAAGTCCTTCAAAAGCCACTTAAAAATCACCTCTTGCAATATATCATAAAATAATGACTGTATCGGTCATGATCTTTTGCGGTACAAGCCTTTTTTGCTTTACCGTCTTAAAAGCTCTGCGCAATTTTTTCTGCGTCGTCAATGATTCTGTCTGCGCATTGCCGAACATCTTCGCTGTCTGTTGATAGTTTTATAGTCAGCGCATTGTTCTTTATTCTTCCAATATCCTCGAGCACATTGCCGAATTTTGCGGCAAGTCCGAGTTTTTGTTCCATTTCGACGAGCGACGACTCGCTTCTTTTCAGCGAATCTCTGACGCCCTGACGGCTGATACCGAGCTGGGCTGCGACCTCGCTGAGCGAAAGATCGTCATTGTAATAAAGTTCTACGGCAAGCTGCTGTTTTTCGGAAAGTATCTCGCCGTAAAAATCGAACAGATAGGCTATTTTTAAATTTTTCTCCGTAAAAATCACCGTCCGTTGCTGTAAAGCTTTTTACTTTACAGACCGTATTATACATTATTTTGAACCTGTTGTCAACTGTTTTTGAAGTTTTTTTCTTCATGATTTTTACAACTATCAAACAGGCTTTTTGTGCAAAAACACGAAAAATATAATTTGTGTTCTTAATTTGTCGAAAATAATCCAAAATAATAATTAACAAACACATCAAAAAACAGCCCGAAATTTATCATTTTGCACAATTTCCTTTTAAAAAAAACGTGCAATATTATTACCGCAGTAAACCTTGATTGGTTATTTTTTATAAAATTTCAAAATCATCGAGAAAATTATTGTTTTTTTGATGACATTTCAAAAAAAATGTGATATAATTATTAGAAACGAGCTAAAATATATGCTTTTTTTAGTTGATACATTCCAAAACCTTTCAGCAATGGAAAACCCGACAACATTTACGTTTTGATCGCTGCAATACGCTCACAAATTCAAACTCAGCTACAGCCGGAAACGCATTAAAAATTATTATCGGGGCAAACTATAATCGGCAAAACACCCGAAAGGCAGTGAGTTTCAGAAAAATGACAGAACAAATCATAAATATCGAACGCATGGAGCAGGCGGTAATGCTTTTCGGAAGCTTCGACGAAAACATCAAGCTCATCGAAAAGGAATACTCGGTTCGTGTTACGGTTCGAGGATCGGAGCTGAAGATCAGCGGCGACGCAGAAAAGGTCTATCTTGCGGTAAAAGCCGTTGACAGTCTGCTTTCACTCATCAACAAAGGCGAAACGCTCACCGAACAGAACGTCCGCTACTGCATATCGCTTGTTAACGAGGGCAGCGAGAGCCGGCTTTCCCGGCTTGCCGGCGACTGCATTTGCGTTACTTCCAAAGGAAAACCGATAAAACCGAAAACCATCGGACAAAAAAGATATTGCGACGCCATAAAAAACAACACAATTACCATAGGCGTGGGGCCTGCCGGAACGGGAAAGACATATCTTGCCGTTGCAATGGCTGTGACGGCTTTCAGAGCGCACGAGGTCAACCGCATAATTCTGACCAGACCTGCCGTTGAAGCCGGCGAAAAGCTCGGATTTCTTCCGGGCGATCTTCAAAGCAAGGTCGACCCATATCTCAGACCGCTTTATGACGCATTGTTTGATATGCTCGGAGCGGAAACCTATCAAAGATACGTTGAGCGTGGCAACATTGAGGTTGCGCCGCTTGCATATATGAGAGGACGAACTCTCGACGACAGCTTTATCATTCTTGACGAAGCGCAAAACACGACCGGAGAACAGATGAAGATGTTTCTGACAAGACTCGGATTCAACTCTAAAATGGTTATCACGGGCGACATCACCCAGATCGACCTTCCGTCCGGAAGCCGAAGCGGACTTAAAGAATGCATAAAGGTGTTAAAAAACATTAACGACATTGCACAAGTAACATTCAGTGAGAAGGACGTTGTCCGACACAAGCTTGTGCAGGATATTATCAAAGCGTATGCAAAAATAGAGGAGGCAAGGCATAACAAATGACTGAAAAAATCAGAGTAGTTATCACAAACAAGCAAAAAAAAGTAAAAATCCCAACAGGTATGCGTATGCTGGTGCGCCGCTGCTGCAATGCTGTATTAAAGCTTGAAAAATTTCAGGGTTCTGCGGAAATCAGCGTAACGTTCGTTGACAACGAGGAGATTCAGAAGCTGAATCTTCAATACAGGGACAAGGATATGCCGACCGACGTACTTTCTTTTCCGCTCGGAGAAAAAGGCGTTTACGACACAGACCCGACCACAGGAGCGCAAATGCTCGGTGACGTGGTAATATCCATGGAAAAAGCCGTCGATCAGGCGCAGCTTTACGGTCACTCTCTCCAAAGAGAGGTTGGTTATCTGACGGCGCATTCCGTACTTCATCTTCTCGGCTATGATCATCAGACCGGTATCGAGAGGGTACATATGAGAGAGAAGGAAGAGCTTGTCATGGATCAGCTTGGACTTCCGGCTTCTTCGTCCTATGTGATCGATGAGTAATAATTTTATAACTAACCGCTGCGAGGTGCTTGCATTTCGGGCGGTTTTTTTCGTGGTAATTGCTTTT
>CACYDY010000125.1 GCA_902773245.1 uncultured Ruminococcus sp. | reverse complement strand
GCAAACACCTGCAACGCAGACGGGATCGAAAAAGCAGAGAGAATGTGCGAGCTTGCGGCTGAATCCCTTAATATTGACAAAAACGATGTGATAGTTGCTTCAACAGGCGTTATCGGTCAGCCGCTGCCGATCGAGCCTTTTGAAAAGGGTGTTCCCGAGATTGCAAAAATCATGAGTGAGAACGGCGGAACCAATGTTGCAGAAGCCATTATGACTACCGACACCGTAAAAAAAGAAGCTGCCGTTTCAGTTGAGATCGGCGGAAAAACAGTTACAATAGGAGCGGCTGCAAAGGGCAGCGGAATGATCCACATCAACATGGGCACTATGCTCAGCTTTGTAACGACCGATGCGGCTATCTCATCACAAATGCTTAAATCTGCGCTTGTCGAAGCAGTTGAACAAAGCTATAATATGGTCAGCGTTGACGGCGACACATCTACCAACGACACACTTGCCATACTTGCTAACGGTCTTGCCGAAAACGCAGAGATAACCGAGAAAAACAGCGACTACAGAATTTTCACGGACGCGCTGATCGAACTCTGCAAATCAATGGCAAAAAAGCTTGCGGCAGACGGCGAGGGCGCAACGAAGCTGTTGATCTGCAGCGTCAGCGGCGCAAAAACCACGCTTGACGCAAAGGGAGTCGCCAAGTCTGTAATTTGCAGCAGTCTTGTTAAAGCGGCTATGTTTGGATCTGACGCAAACTGGGGAAGAGTTCTTTGCGCAATAGGCTATTCGGGCTGCGACGTGGACGTAAGTCTTGTTGACGTTTCCTTTAAGTCAAAAGCGGGTGAGATCGATGTCTGCAAAAACGGAGCAGGAATAGAATTCAGCGAGGAGCTTGCAAAGAAGATACTCAGCGAGAACGAGATAGAAATTAAAGTAGGTCTTAATGACGGCGAAAGCTCTGCCGAAGCATACGGCTGTGATCTCACATATGATTACGTAAAGATCAACGGAGATTATCGAACCTGATTTGCAGAGAAGATATACTCAAAATCTAAAAGATTCAGCATATTAAAGTTTTGATCAAACTTTTTCAAAAGGCTGCGGTTTCCAAAGGCAGAGCCGGTGACGGCGAAGCCTAATCCCTTTAGGGAGTCGCTGACGGAACAATTGAAAAAGATCGACAAATTCCCCTCAGTGAAATCAAAAAACTATAAATTAAAGCAACTCTCAAAATGATACCTTTCGGTAAAAATCAAAACAGGCAGCAGCGCAGCGAATTGCCGGTCGGGAAGGAAAAGTGCTAAATCTTAATGCTTTCGAGTATAACCATCGATATTAATTGATAATAAAAAATGAGAGGGTGACAGAATTGAACATTTCCAATGCGGAAAAGGCACACATACTTATTCAGGCGCTTCCCTATATACAAAAATATTACGGCAAAACGGTAGTAATAAAATACGGCGGAAACGCTATGATCAACGAAGATCTCAAGAGCGCAGTCATGAGCGACATAGCGCTTTTGAAGCTTGTGGGAATAAACGTTGTTCTTGTTCACGGCGGCGGCCCCGAAATAACGGATATGCTCAAAAAAGTAAACAAGGAAAGCAAATTCGTCAACGGGCTTCGTGTTACCGACAAGGAAACTATCGACATAGTTCAAATGGTACTTGCGGGAAAGGTCAACAAAAGTCTGGTTCAGCATTTGCAGAAAAGCGGTGCGCCGGCTGTGGGACTTTGCGGACTTGACGGAAATATGCTTGTTGCAGAAAAGCTCATCACAAGCGAAGATATAGGCTATGTAGGTGAGATAACCCGGGTCAATCCAAAGGTTATCAGCGATGTTATCAACAACGGCTTTGTTCCGATAATCTCGACTGTAGCCGGAAGCTTTCAGGGGGACGTTTACAACATAAATGCCGACATAGCAGCTTCAAGAATAGCTGCGGAGCTTGGCGCGTGCAAGCTTATCCTCATGACGGACATCAGAGGCTTGCTGCGTGACAAAGACGATGAAAGCACACTAATTCCGAGCGTCAACGTTTCCGAGGTTCCTATGCTGAAAAGAGAGGGCATTATCAGCGGAGGAATGATCCCGAAGATAGACTGCTGCGTTGAAGCGGTTCGAAGAGGAGTTTCGAGAGCATATATCATCGACGGAAGAATACCGCACTCGATCCTGATCGAAATGCTGACCGCCGAGGGTATCGGAACAATGTTTTATTAATCGCAGATTTGTGAGGTTTTTGTATGACTGAATTTAACAATATTGAGATAAGACCGATGAAAATTGAAGATTACGACGAAATATTTGCCATGTGGCAGATCACGACAAAACGAGCATTGTCACAGGCAGACAGCAGGGAGAATATCGATTTTTATCTGAAAAGAAATCCGGGAATGTCGCAGGTTGCCGTAGCGGACGGAAAGATAGTCGGAACGGTTCTTTGCGGTCATGACGGAAGAAGAGGGTTTATTCATCACATGGCGGTCGCCGAGGACTACCGCAGACACAGCATAGCAAAAAGAATGGCTCAGACCGCTCTTGACGCTCTTGCAAAAGACGGCATTCAAAAGACTCACATATTTTGTTACACAAACAATAATCTTGGTCAGAGTTTCTGGACAGCTCTGGGCTGGCAGAAAAGAGATGATGTTTTCGTGTTCTCTCAGAATACGAAAAAAATAGAATAGGGGAGTTTTTTAATGAAGTCAACAGCTTTAAAGCCCCATGAAAGAAAAAAGCAGAATTATGCGCTGAAGGCTTTTTTGTGGGGCGTGATCATTTCCGCAGTTTTCATAGTGCCGTCTATGATAATCGACAAGGGAATGTTCATCTATTACGGCGACTATAACGTTCAGGTTCTGCCGTTCTATCAGCTTATGAGTGATTCGATAAAACACGGCGAGCTTGGCTGGAACTGGTACACCGACCTCGGAACGGCATTTGTCGGAGGATATTCCTTTTATAATCTGGGAAGTCCTTTCTTTTGGATGTTAGTTCCGTTTCCTGTCGATTGGATCCCGTATCTTATGGGCCCGATGACGATTTTGAAATTCGGACTTTCTTCATTGACAGCATATGTTTTTCTCAGAAGATATGCAAAAGACAAAAACAATGCAGTCATGGGCGCAATGCTGTATGCATTTTCGGGTTTTGCGCTTTATTCGATGGTATTCCATTTTATAGATTCGATGGTGTTTTTTCCGCTGCTTCTCGCTGCGCTTGACGGCTATATCTATGATAACAAGCGCGGAAGATTTGCGCTGATGGCTGCGGTGTGCGGAATAGTTAATTATTATTTCTTTATTGCGGAGGCTGTTTTCTGCTTTGTATATTGGGTTGTCAGAATGGCAGCGAAAAGCTATCGGCTTCCGGCAAGAAATGCGGTTTATCTGTTTTTTGAAGCGTTTGTCGGCGTAGGTATGGCAACGTTCATTCTGCTTCCTTCGCTTTATCATATTATCGGAAATACAAGAGTCAGCGGTTCTGCAATGGACGGACTGAACTTTTGGTTCTATGACAGCTCCGCTCAATATGCCGAGATTTTGCTGTCGTTCTTTGTTCCGCCCGAGCATCCGGGTATTGACGTTTATGTCGAGGACTTTGACAGCAAATGGAAGTCAATAAACGCATTTCTTCCGCTTTTCGGAATGTCGGGTGTGTTTGCGATAATTTTTAACAAGCGAAAGAACAAGTGGCTCAGGATCTTCTACGGTGTTTGTGCCGTGATGATGCTTGTGCCCGTTTTGAACAGCTCGTTCCAGCTGTTCAGGGATACGGTGTACGTCCGTTGGTTTTTCATGCTTCTGTTGATAATGTCTTTGGGTTCGGTAATGGCGCTTGAAGATCCGTCAACAAAATGGAAAAAGGCTATCGGCTGGAACACTGCGATCACTGCGGTGATAATTCTTATTCTCGGATTTACTCCAACTACGATCGAAAAGGGTGAACGTGAGGTCCTTCATATCGGACTTGCGGGAGCTACGATCTATTTTTGGCTGTATGCGGCAGTTGCGTTGGTGAATATCGTGCTTTGTGTTCTGCTTGTTAAGGCGTACAAGAAGAACAGATCGGTATTCTCAAGATACTGTGCGTTGTTTACGTCATTGGCGATAGTATTTACAATGGCTTCTCAGTTTATAACCTGCAAGATCGAAGGAGAAGAGAGTATTAACGTTGTAAAGGATAATTTGCTCAACTACGGTGACAATATCAACATAGACGATATTCAGCAGTGGCGTTCCGATGTTGTTACAACGAGCAATTATTCGATGATCATGTACGACTCCGATCATATAGCGTCAATGGACTATCCCGATCTTGAAGCAATTGTTGCCAAGCAAAACGAAACAATAACATCTAATCCGGAAAATAAGATCTATTGGGACGATGACAACCTCAATGTTTTTTGGAGAATCCCGGGCTTTGAATCCTTCCACAGTACGGTCAGCGGTTCTGTTACGGAGTTTTTCAACGGATTGGATTACACAAGAACAACGCTTTCGAACTGGCCGATGGGAATGTACGGACTGCATTCGCTAATGTCTGTAAAGTATATGTTCAACCATGAAGATACCTCTTTGTATTTTGAATTTGGCGCCGGTCAGCCAATAATGCCCGGATGGAAATATCTGGACACTCAAAACGGTTATGATATTTATGAGAACGAATATGTTCTTCCGATGGGACTTGCATTCGATCACTTTATGACCGATACCGAGTTTGCCGAGATCCCCACACAGTACAAGCATTTGGTTTTGCTTGACGCGTTGGTAACGAGTTCGTTTGACTCAATGTTTGAATTTGCCGGAGTGGGAATGGTTCAGGTTGACGAAGATAAATATGATTTTACAACAGATGAGTACTATAAATTCTGCGAAGAGAGATCAAAAAATGCCTGCTACGATTTCACCCGTGACAACAAAGGCTTTGAGGCAAAGATCGATACCGGCGACAAAGAAAGGTATGTAATGTTTACAGTTCCCTTTGACAACGGCTGGAAAGCTTTTGTTAACGGGGAGAAAACTGATATTGTACAGGTAGACAACGGTTTCATGGCAGTCAAGGTTCCCGCAAATATGACCAGTACGATCCGTTTTGATTATCACATACCGGGAATTTTTTACGGTACGTTTGTAGCAGTTTTATCATTGTTCCTGCTGATAGTTTATCTTGCGGCGGCAAAGATACAGTCTGCGCCTGTTGAAGAAGATAACACAGCCGAGAAACAGGACGACAAGAACAAGGCTTCCGAAATCTCCGACGGTGACGGCAGCGCCGACTCCGATAATTCAAATTCGGAAAACAGCGGCGAAACAGAGGACGAGGACATTTCGATATTTGACATTGTGAAGCAAACCGAAGAAGAAACTATGATGCACGTTTACAGCCGTGTTCCGGTAGTTCTCGAAAGCGGCAGCGGCGCTGCGGCATACGATATTGACTACAAAAAATACATAGATTTCACATCGGGAATAGGCGTTAATGCGCTGGGATTTGCAAACGGAGCATGGAGTGACGCCGTTGAAAAGCAGATGAACAAAGTTCAGCATACTTCTAATATTTATTACAACACCACTCAGATCCAGCTTGCGGAGCTTCTTTGCATAAAGACAGGATTCAGCAAGGTGTTCTTTGCAAATTCGGGCGCCGAAGCAAACGAATGCGCTATCAAGATAGCAAGAAAGTACGGCAGTGACAAATACGGTCAGACGCATACTCACATTGTAACTCTTGAAAATTCCTTCCACGGAAGAACGATCACAACTCTTTCCGCAACGGGTCAGGACGTTTTCCACAAATACTTCACTCCGTTCACAGAGGGATTCAGCTATGCGAAACCAAACGATATGCAAAGCATTAAGGACAAAGTCACAAAAGATACCTGCGCTGTTATGATCGAGCTTATTCAGGGCGAGGGCGGAGTAAATCCGCTTGATAAGGATTTTGTGACAGAGCTGTCAAAATTCTGTGAAGAAAACGATTTGCTGCTCATAGTTGACGAGATACAGACCGGTATCGGAAGAACGGGCAAGCTGTTCTGTTATGAAAACTACGGAATCACTCCCGACGTAATAACTTCCGCAAAGGCTCTCGGCGGCGGACTTCCGTTGTCGGCATGCCTGTGCAGCGACAAGCTTAAAGATGTCATGACTGTCGGCACAAACGGCACAACGTTCGGCGGAAATCCGATCGCCTGCGCAGGCGCAATGAAGATCATCGACACGGTTGCAGACGAGGAGTTCCTTGAAGATGTTGTAAGCAAGGGCGAATATATTATGAACAGAATCAAATCCATGAACGGCGTCAAAGAGGTTCGGGGCATGGGTCTGATGATAGGCATTGCGCTTGAAAAAGACAACGCCAAGGAGATACAGCGCAAATGCGCCGAAAACGGCTTGCTGGTTCTCACTGCGAAAAATCTCATAAGACTTCTGCCGCCGCTGAACATAGAATATATCGACATCGACGACGGTTTGGATATTCTTGAAAAGACCATTTCCGAGTCGCTTGGCGGCGAGGATAAAAACGACTAAAAAAACTCGGTGTTTTGGGGGCGAATGCTCCCAAGCGCCGGTGAAAGGACGAAAAATAATGAAACATTTGTTAAAGCTTCTTGATTGGTCGGGCGAAGACATCAACGAGGTTCTCAACCTTGCCGATCAGCTCAAATACGAGCAGAAGCACGGTATTGCAAAGAAATATCTTGAGGGAAAAACTCTCGGTATGATCTTTGAGAAAGCAAGCACAAGAACAAGAGTAAGCTTTGAGGT
>CACYDY010000124.1 GCA_902773245.1 uncultured Ruminococcus sp. | reverse complement strand
GTTTTGTTTTAATTATGGTAACTCAAACTTTCCACATCGCAGCAATCCCGGTAAAAAACGACTGCACAAATTGCACAGACTGTTTTTGTTAATACATAGATTTTTTATTTATGCTGTCTACTTGACATGGGCTGGGTCGTCAATATCAGTGCTTCTGTATTTGTTTATTACCTACTTAATATTATCGAGAGTGACCTTGCGTCAAAATGCTTTTCCAAAACGTGTGTACTTTGTATAGAAAGAAAATCCAAAACTGTTTTCATTCTATCATCTCTTTACTCAACCCAACCGGTATAGAGTTTTCTTTACTATCAATAATTTAATTACGATTGCAATAATTTATAAATTTATTTGATTCGGTATTTTGCCGTTCAGCGTAAAATTGTATTTTACAAAAATTCAACAATGTGATACAATAAAATACAGAATGCGAGCAAAAAAGATTTAGTATTAATTTTGCAGTCTTAAGGTACCGCTGATTAAATCACGCCATAGGGGCTTGGCATTCATTTTGCTTGCGTTTTTTCGTCAAATTGCACTCAAATCGGTTGAAATACGCCCGCAGGAAGTGCCCTTGGGGTACGTCAGTATTCCTGCACGATTTTCGTACAATTTGCCTGAAAAAATTCTACGCAATATGAGCGCCAGATTTTATCAGTGCTTCCTTAATTAACAAAGAGGTGATTTCTCATGCGTATATTAGTGGTGGAAGATGAGGTTTCGTTATCTAATGCCCTGAAAAAAATTTTAGAGTCGCAGGGGTATTTTGTAGACGCCGTTTATGATGGAATGGCTGCTGTTGATTATGCAGCGGAGGTCAGTTACAGTCTGATAATCCTTGATGTTATGATCCCCGGCTTTGACGGATTTGAAGTAGTCCGCAGAATACGCCGCTCCAATATAAATACCCCTGTGCTTATGCTGACTGCCCGAACATCTACCAATGATAAGGTTGCCGGACTGAATTTAGGGGCAGACGACTACATGACAAAGCCTTTTGATACGGAAGAATTGCTCGCAAGAGTAGGTGCATTGACACGACGAAAAGGTGATGTTGTGATCGATACGCTCAGTTTTGAAGATCTGAACCTGAATATAAATTCGGCAGTGCTTTCATGCCGAGGCGAATCCGTACAGCTAAGTCACAAAGAATTTGAAGTGCTTAAAACCTTTTTGTATAACCCCACAGTGACTGTTACAACGGAAACACTCATAATAAATGTATGGGGCATTGATTCCGATGCCACCGATAACAATGTTGAAGTTTATATATCATTTATAAGAAAGAAGCTCAAATATTTAAAATCTGCTGTATCTATAAAAAAGATACAAAGAATCGGATACCGTCTGGAGGTGAGTTAATGCTCAAGGGTTACCGCAGACATTTTGTTGTATCCAATATGCTTTTGACAGGATTGGTTTTGTTGGTAAGCTTCATTGTACTTGGAGTGTTTACTTATAATAATCAGCGTACTGAGCTTGAAAATACGATGAATTTCATCGTAAAGCCTTGGAATTCTTCAAGCCAGCCTTCGCAAACCATAAAACCAAGACCACAGCAAAAAAATTCACCCGATGCCCCAAGACCCGATGAATCTAAGCATAACGAGCCACATGGAAATGATAAAAAGGACGTACACGATAAAAATGAAGGCTTTACAACAATATTTTACGACAAAAAAAACCGAAAAATAACAGTGCTGTCTGAAACGACGACCTATGACAACGATTTTATAACTAATGCGGTCTATGAAATTGCAAAGCAAAAAGACAATTTTGGTACATTGAAAGATTACAAAATAATATACTACAAAGAGGCTACGCAAAACGAATGCAAGATAACTATCACAGACCAATCATATCTTACGGTGAGAACAGTAAAAAACATTGTTTTGTTATTTTTTGTATTTGTTGCTTCAATGGGAATAATTCTGTTGATAAGTATCAAACTTTCCGCACTTGCTGCAAAACCGATGGAAAGTGCAATCGAAATGGAGCGAAAATTTGTAGCGGATATTTCTCATGATCTGAAAACACCGATCACAGTTATTCTCACTAATAACAGTATTATAAAATCCAACTTGGATATTCCTGCTCGTGAGCATAAACAATGGATAGATAGTACGGACGCAGCGGCCAAGAACATGATCAAAATGGTAAACGAAATGTTAACCTTATCCTCACTGGAATCCGTGTCAAAAGAGATCACAAAAAAACCGGTCAACTTGTCTTTAGCGGCAGAAAAATGCGTACTGCAAATGGAATCGCTTGCATATGAGAAAAATGTTATTGTTGAGTCAAATATCGGCGAGGATTTGATAATACTCGCCGAAGAAGAATACACCGAACGCATATGCAGCGGATTGATAGATAATGCGTTGAAATACGAACCCGACGGCGGCACAATAAGAATTACGGCTTATGCCGACAGGAAAAATGCCGTTCTCACTGTTCAAAATCAGGGCAGTGTAATATCTGCCGATGATATGCCGCATATATTTGACCGCTTTTATCGCGGGGATAAATCACGTAATCTGCAAAGCGGCTATGGACTCGGACTGCCTATTATAAAGCAGATCACACAGCTGCTTGACGCTGATATTGAAGCCTGCAGCGATGCCCGGAACGGAACGTTTTTTATTGTGAAATTCAAATTATTTCAAAAAAGTTCATAGCCTGACAGCTATTTGATATAAAGTAACGACGTATCTTGTATGTATAGCAAGGGGCAGTAACATCATATAATTAATTGTAAAACCAATATCCATAGAAAAGAATATATGGAAAGAAAATAGCAGAAGAAAACATAGGAGTGAATCATATAAATGACTATTAAAGATTTGAAGATCGGTCAGTCTGCACGAATAGACAAGGTTGGCGGAACGGGCGCTCTTCGGCAGCATTTTTTGGATATGGGAATGATACCCGGAGCAATAGTCACGCTTGTAAAACTCGCCCCGATGGGAGATCCGATGGAGCTTCGCATACACGGATACGAGCTGACGCTTCGCATTGCCGATGCGGAAAAAATTGATGTGACAGTGGTTGAAAAATCCGATATTTCCAAAGAGCGTGCCGCTGCGGAACGGGATATAGCGCATCCGGGTTTTGGCGAAGAGGGTAAATATCATCCGAAGGGCAGCGGTTCTCCGCTTCCTGACGGAACACTTTTAACATTTGCGTTGGTCGGAAACCAGAATTCCGGAAAGACCACTCTGTTTAACCAGCTGACGGGTGCGAATCAGCATGTTGGCAATTTCCCCGGAGTTACCGTTGACCGAAAGGACGGGTCGATCATTGGCCAAAAAAATACTTCAATAACAGATCTTCCCGGTATTTACTCGATGTCGCCGTATTCGAGCGAGGAACTTGTGAGCAGAAATTTTGTTTTGAATGACAGACCGAAAGCGATCATTAATATAGTGGACGCAACAAATATTGAACGTAATCTTTACCTGACGATGCAGCTTCTTGAAATGGATATCCCGATGGTTGTAGCGCTCAATATGATGGACGAGCTTCGGGGAAACGGCGGAACTGTAGATATAAACAGAATGGAAAGTCTGCTTGGAGTACCGGTAGTGCCTATCTCCGCAGCGAAGAATGAAGGAATCGACGAGCTTGTCCGACACGCAATACATATAGCGCACTATCGTGAGCGTCCTCAAAGGCAGGATTACTGTGATGTCAATGACCATGGCGGAGCGGTTCACCGTTGTCTTCATGCGGTAAATCATTTGATTGAAGATCATGCGCAGCGTGCAAATCTGCCTGTCAGATTTGCTGCAAGCAAGGTCATCGAGGGTGATCAGCTTATATTGGACAAACTTGAGCTTGATCAGAACGAAAAGGAAACGTTGGAGCATATTACAAAGCAGATGGAAACGGAGCGTGGACTTGACCGAAGCGCAGCAATAGCCGATATGCGTTTTTCATTTATCGAAAAAGTCTGTAATGACAGCGTCGTGAAGCCTGTTGAAACTAAGGAGCATTTGAGAAGTCAAAAAATTGACAGAGTGCTGACAGGCAAGTATACCGCCATTCCCATTTTTATCGGAGTTATGACAGCCGTGTTTTTTCTGACATTCAATGTTATCGGAGCATTTCTTCAGGATATTCTCGCAAACGGTATAGAACTATTGACGGGTCTTGTCGATGCCGCGCTTACAAAAGCGGGAGTCAACGAGGCGATCCACGGTTTGATTGTCAACGGTTTGTTTGAAGGAGTAGGCAGTGTTTTAAGCTTCTTGCCTATAATAGTAACTATGTTCTTTTTTCTTTCACTGTTGGAGGACAGCGGTTACATAGCCAGGGTAGCATTTTTTATGGATAAGCTTTTGCGAAAAATAGGTCTTTCGGGTCGCAGCATTGTTCCTCTGCTGATTGGTTTCGGATGTACGGTTCCTGCCGTGATGTCTACGAGGACTCTTCCGAGTGACCGTGACAGACGAATGACTATTTTGCTGACTCCTTTTATGAGCTGTACGGCAAAGCTTCCGATATACTCTTTTTTTGTTGCGGCATTTTTTCCCGATTATCAGTGGATAGTCATAACACTTTTATATTTTTTTGGAATTTTTATTGGAATTATCGCTGCATTGCTTTACAAGAAAACTCTTTTTACTGGAGAAGCCGTACCGTTTGTTATGGAACTGCCAAACTATCGTATGCCAAGTGTCAGAAGTGTGCTGCAGCTGTTGTGGGAAAAAGCAAAGGACTTCCTACAGAGAGCTTTTTCGGTTATTCTTGTTGCTACTGTTGTTGTTTGGTTTTTGCAGAGCTTTGATTTCCATTTTAATTTGGTAAGCGATGCCAAGGACAGCATTCTTGCTGTGATAGCGGGTGTTCTCGTTCCTGTTTTTAAACCGATCGGTTTGGGAGATTGGCGTATATGTACCTCGTTGATTTCCGGCTTTATGGCTAAGGAGAGCGTTGTTTCCGTCATGGAAATGCTGTTCAGCAGCAGCGGTGGCGTTGAAACTGCATTGACAACGCTTTCTGCAAGCTGTTTGCTTGTTTTTTCTCTGCTTTACACACCCTGCGTTGCGGCAGTTGCTTCCATAAAACGAGAGATGGGTCGCAAATGGGCGATCACAATTGTAGTATGGCAATGCTTTATCGCATGGTTCGCAGCTCTTTTGGTGCATATTGCCGGATTGTTAATTGGTATAGTATAGGGGTGTTACAATGAAACCAATAGATATATTTCTGATTGTAGTTATCGCAGTAATAGTTATTTTTGCAATACGCAATATGTTGGTGTCTAAAAAGAAATGCTGTGACCATTGTGAAGGCTGTCATGGGTTTTGTGATAAATACTCGAGCAACAAAAGTAAAAGCCGACGGAAGAAACCGGTTTTTGGGCAGAAAGAATAATAAAAATATTGAGATGAAATTATGAAAGAGAGTTTACAAAATAAGTCGCTCAGATCGTCTGTTTTTGAATATGTAAAGGATAAGTATAAAACCGAACCGGAGTATTTGTGGATGCGTTTTCCGAATTATGCAGTATTCCGTCATGAGGATAATCGAAAGTGGTACGGTCTTATAATGGATGTTCCTAAGTCGAATATAGGTTTGCAGGGAGATGAACGAGCAGATATTCTGAACGTAAAGCTTGAAGATGTACTTTTGCGTGATCTGTTGATTCAACAGGAGGGTTATTTGCCCGGATATCATATAAGTCGGGGGAACTGGGTTTCCATACTGCTTGACGGAACTGTGTCTTTTGACGAAATATGCAGAATGATAGATTTAAGCTATAGCGTAACTTTATCAAAGAAGAATAAAAACAAAATCAGACCGCCAAAGGAATGGATCATTCCCGCAAATCCAAAATACTATGATATTGAGCACGCATTTGACAACACTGAAATAATATATTGGAAACAAAGCGGCAGCATAAAGAAAGATGATACGGTTTTTATGTATATCGCCGCGCCGGTGTCGGCAATTTTGTATAAATGCAAGGTCGTTGAATCGGATATTCCGTACTACTTCGAAGACGATAATTTGTCAATAAAAGCTTTGATGAAAATAAAGCTTTTAAAAGAATACGACTCAAAAAGATTTACATTTGACATTTTGAAAAATGAGTTTGGAATATTTGCAGTCCGAGGCGCGCGAGGTGTTCCAAAGGAGTTGAGTGAAGCACTGAAAGGATAATATATTGTTCTTCTGTGGCTATTATAGTTGGATAAATAATCCTGTATAAAAATACGATTAAGGTTGTGAATAAATATGATAAGCAAACGCTACAAAATTGCCGATAAAGTAGTTGAGATCAATTCGATTCATGATAAAGTCCACATTTACTGTGCCGACTATCGCACTAACGAAAAGGCAGACTATTCTGTTGCCACTACGCAGGCAGATATAGACTACGAGCGTGAAAAGTCCGCTCATGAGGACGAAGTGGAGGGAAGACCCGTCAGATATTATTCTGACGAATATCTTGAAGAATTGGCAGTTTACCGCAAGATGGCAGAGAAAATGACTGATTATAATACTATACTGTTTCACGGTTCCGTTATAGCTGTGGACGGTCATGGATATCTTTTCACTGCAAAATCGGGTACAGGTAAATCTACACATACAAGACTGTGGAGAGAATACTTCGGGGATAAGGCTGTCATGGTCAATGACGACAAGCCCATGATACATATAGGTGAAACCGTAACGGTATACGGAACTCCGTACAACGGAAAGCATAATCTCGGAACAAATATATCGGTGCCGCTGAAAGCGATCTGCATTCTGACAAGATCCGAGGATAACCACATCGAGCCGATTACCAAAGCACAGGCTTACACAATGCTTTTGCAGCAAGTGTATCGTTCTTCCGACAGGCAAAAAATGCAGAAAATATTAATGCTGGTTGATAGTTTATCCGAGAAAACTGCGCTCTATCGGCTTGGCTGCAATATGGATATCGAGGCGGCTAAAATTGCTTATGAGGGTATGAAATGAAAAAATTTGAAGATATAATTGAACACGACGGCAAACTTGTCTATACAAATGTCGGTGACAGTATGTATCCGCTGATAAGGCAGAACAAAGATCTGATTATCATAGAAAAGCCGAACGGAAGGCTGAAAAAATATGATGTTCCGCTCTATAAGCGCGACAGCGGGCAATATGTTCTCCACAGAGTATTGAAGGTTCGGGAAAATGATTATGTCATTTGCGGCGATAACCGATATACCAAAGAATACGGTATTTCTGACAGACATATTATCGGAGTGCTGACAGCTGTTGTGCGTAACGGAAAAGAGATCCCGGTAACTGACTGGCGGTACAGGTTATACGTCCATGCATGGTGCGATCTTTTTCCGGTTAGAGTATTTGTACTGAAAGTAAAAGCACTTCCCAAATGGCTGAAACGAAAGTATAAAAAGAAATAAAGCTTTTTAATTGCTGTACTAAAATGATATTCTGTATAATACTTTTGAATTGTGATTAATTTATATTTGATTAAAATGTAAAACATGTATTCTTTTTTGGGTTGTATATTCAAAAAGCGAAATAAAATAACAACTCGTTGTTAAAAGGATACAAAATGTCGTTCGGGTTATTGTTTTTGGCATAAAAAAGTGATATAATTACAAGAAATGTAACAAGGTATGAGATCACGAAAATGAATACTGAAAATTTGACAGATTTGATACAAAAAGGTGCAGTAATAGATGCCGACAAAAAACGTGTTGAACTTGCGGTCATTTCATCTTGCGGCAGCGAAAGTAAGATTGTAGGATATTTTCCCTCGGAAAGTATCCGGGTTCTTGCTTATGATATTCACGAAAAGAATATTCCCGATTTAAGCTTTGAAAAGGTGGGTAAGGGCAGATATCTTAGAATCAATTGCTGCAAGAGCGGCAGATGTGAGTTTAAACGCAAAGACGGAATGAGTGCATATATTTCTTCCGGTGAAGTATCTATGGACTATTATATTGACGATGATGGGACCTTTTCGCTGACAGCCGAGGATTATGTAGGTGTTGAGATCATAATGCAGGTTGATAACGTTATTGAGGAGATCCCTACGTTGGCTATGCTGAAAAAAGCAATAAAAAGAATGGATCTGCCTGCGTATGCAACAAACATCAACTCGCTGTACTTTGTAGACGCTTCACGCGATACCGTGAATACTTTGAACAAGCTTCTAAAATATTGTTTCAGTGACTATGACTGCGAAGCGATAATTATAAAAATATCGGAGCTGGGTTATAATATCGGAATCGACCTTGCAGCGTCGAAGCCTAATGTCCGAACATTTGTTACCCCGAATCAGACTCATATTTCCGAGGATATCCACCAATGTCTGACCGATAAGTACGGTGAAAAATGGACGGTTAGTGTTTTTGCGGAAAAGTACGGTGTGAGTCCGTCAACTATTAAAAATTATTTTCGCAATGTGTACGGTTACGGTTTTAAAGAATATCAAGTAAAGATCCGTATGACCAGGGCAGCCGAAATGCTTCGCGACACTAAGCTTGATATTAAAGAAATATCGGAAAAGGTAGGCTATCTGAGCCGTGCAAAATTTGGAGAGGCTTTTAGTAATTACTACGGTGTAACACCTTTTAATTATCGCTGCAATGCAAATATAGAAAAAGCTGAGAATAATTTTGAAGAGGAATAGTATGTATAAAGCAATAAATATCATTACATTAACAACACTTGCGGCTGCGGTTGTTTTGAGTTTCACTGCCTGTCATTCGGACAGTGAATTGAATACTGAAAATGAAAATAATACAGTATCTGAGGTGAGCATCGGCACCTCAGACGTACCGATCGGTGAAAATGATGAAAATATAGGTGGAAATTCACCTATAGAGTCGGTTTTGAACGATTCGGGAGCAGACGGCTACACTATTTGTAAAATTGACGGTATTGAAGATTATCAGTTGGTTTTGCTGTACGGCGATTACGAAAAAGAATGTCAATACGAGTTTTATACGGTTGGAGAGGAATCTATTGACAATATAGGTTCTCTTGACGGTTCTGATATAACAGCATACATCTCCGACAACACGAAATTTTTGTGTATATGTCATAAAAATTCATCAAGCTTTGATTTCGGTTCGTTAAAATATGACGGCGAAGGTATTAACGTTGAGTGGCTTGAAACCGTAACGTTGGAAGACGAAAAGGATTTACCCGACCTGCCCGGAAAAAAGGTTGTGTTCATGCCGACGAGCAATAAAGAACTCATTGAAAATCTTAAAGATGAGCTTCACGGTAATGCCGATGAAGAGACTGTCGAGATCGAAGAATAGTATTAATCTATTAATGAGCAATTTTGAAAATTTTACAATAAAAGCTTGAAATAGGACAATTAAAGTTTTTGTCCCGCTTTTTTCAAAAAGCGGGCGGTTTCCAAAGGCAGCGCCTTTGGCGGGCTTTTAAGGGCAGCAC